>JBMTAX010000075.1:0-9749 GCA_049429145.1 Myxococcota bacterium | reverse complement strand
GCGGCTTGGTGTCACCAAAGCCATCGCCGGCGCTGATCGCATCGCCAAGAACGGCGACGTCGCCAACAAGATCGGCACCTACGGGCTCGCCACCGCGTGTCACGCTCACGGTGTGCCCTTCTATGTGGCCGCACCGACGTCCACCTTCGATGACCATTGCCGCAGCGGTGACGAGATCCCCATCGAGGAGCGTCACCCAGATGAGATCAGAACCCTGAAGGGCCTGCGCTTAGCCCCCGAGGGCGTGCCTGTGTGGAATCCGGCCTTTGACGTCACACCTCATCGTTTGGTGCGCGCCATCATCACTGAACGCGGCGTGCACCACGCCCCGTATGCCTTTTGAGCGACGTACATCCGCCGCTCTTTCACGTCGTCATTCACCGCCGGCAGCGGCCTGCAACAGCACGTCATCTCGCCCGAGGGCATGCCCCATGCGGTCGCGCTTCGCCTGCAAGTAGCCCGACGCTTGCCGAGCGGCTGGGATGATGTGAGGTACCCGTACGACGTCAATGCCGTGCTCGGTGAGCCCATTGAGCTTCAGCGGGTTGTTCGTCATCAGCGCCACCTTCTCGACGCCGAGGTCGCGCAACATGGCCGCCGCCACGTCATACTCGCGGGCGTCGTCGGGCAAGCCAAGCAGGCGGTTCGCGTCGACAGTGTCGTGCCCCCGCTCCTGCAGCGAGTAAGCCGCGATCTTGTTCCCGAGCCCAATGCCGCGTCCTTCCTGCCTCAGGTAGAGGACGATTCCCCTCCCTTCGCGGGCGATCCGAGCGAGGGCCGCGTCGAGCTGCTCTTTGCAGTCGCATTTGAGGGAGCCGAGCACCTCGCTCGTCAGACACTCAGAATGCACCCGACACAGCACTGCGTCGCCGTCGTCGACTTCGCCGGCGACCATGGCGACATGTTCGGTGCCGTCGTGGCTCCGAAAGACGACGCAGCGGAGGTCACCATGGCGCGTGGGAAGGATGGTCTCAGCGAAACGCTGAGCCACAGGGCGGAGAGGGGTAGCCTCGGACATCTTCGGTTCCTTTCGCCGTCGCAGGGCCGGTGGACCCTCCGCATGCGGGCAGGACGCTGCCTACTTTCATGACGCCGGACATGACGCCGTTTTTGCCAACATAGACACTGCAGTCTGCGATGCCTAGGGGGAGCGGGGCGTTTCAGGATCGCGCTCGCCCCCGCCTTGACCGCATCGGCGGCGGGTCTACCCTTTGTCCCCAGCGGAGGAGCTCCCAGATGCCCCTGTACGAGTACCGTTGTAAAGCCTGTGCCCATCTCGAAGAGGTCCTGCAGAAGGTCAGCGACCCCGCCCCTGCGCTCTGTCCGGCCTGTGGCGGCGCCGAGACCCTCGAGAAGGAGGTGAGTCTCACCTCTTTCCAGCTCAAAGGCGGCGGCTGGTACAAAGATCTCTACGGATCTGTCCCCAGCGACAAGAAGACGGCTGACACCAAGTCGTCCAGTGGTAGCAGCTCCAGCTCTAGCAGCGATTCCAGCACCGGCAGCAGCTCCAGCAGCAGCCCCTCGTCCAGCACTGCATCGACTGGGTCTGCGTCCTCTTCCACGTCGACCACCAGCACCGCCAAGGCGTCCACCGCCGCAGCCTGACATAGGCCCACCCTGGTCCGGCGCAGAGGCCCTCTCGGGGGCTTCTTTTGCGTCCGAGGACGACGACGACCGACGGGGCACCTCGCGGCTCCTGCTACATCAAAGGCGTTGCCCAAAAGAAAAGGCCCCTGTGGGGCCTTTTCTTTCGACACGCTATCAGCGGCGATCAACCGAAGAGGTTGAGTCCGTACTTCGCGATCACGGGCGCGATGACGAGGGCGACAACGCTCATCAGCTTGATGAGGATGTTCAGCGAGGGGCCAGCGGTGTCCTTGAAGGGGTCACCCACGGTGTCGCCGGTGACGGCGGCCTTGTGCTTGTCAGAGCCCTTGCCCGTGTTCTTCTCGAGGTCCTTGGGCTCGTCTTCGATCTGCTTCTTCGCGTTGTCCCATGCGCCGCCGGCGTTCGACTGGAAGATGGCCAGAAGCACGCCCGAGGCGGTGGTCCCGGCGAGGAGTCCGCCGAGGGTGAGGCCCGTGCGATCCGCGAAGCCAGCGACGACGGGGACCACCACGGCCATGAGGCCTGGCAGCATCATCTCGCGGATGGCGGCGGCGGTGGAGATATCGACACACTTCGCGTACTCGGCCTTCGCCTTGCCCTCCATCAGGCCCGGGATTTCCCGGAACTGACGACGAACCTCGATGATCATGTCGTTGGCCGCCTTGCCCACCGCCTTCATCGCCATGGCGGAGAAGAGGAAGGGCAGCATGGCGCCGATGAAGAGACCCACCATGACGTTGGGCACGGTGACGTCGATCTTGATGTCAGCCACCGACTGGTAGAGCGGAGAGTTCTCGGCGAGCTTCGTCTGGAAGGCGCTGAAGAGCGAGATGGCGGTGAGGGCCGCGGACCCGATGGCGAAGCCCTTGCCGATGGCGGCGGTGGTGTTGCCCACAGCGTCGAGGTTGTCCGTGCGGCCGCGCACCTCGGGGGGCAGCTCGCTCATCTCGGCGATGCCGCCAGCGTTGTCGGCGATGGGGCCGTAGGCGTCGACGGCGAGCTGAATGCCCGTCGTGGAGAGCATGCCGAGGGCCGCGATGGCGATCCCGTAAAGACCGGCGATCTTGTACGAGAGAATGATGGCGACGCAGATCAAGATGGTCGGGATGGCAGTAGACCGCATGCCCACCGCGATGCCGGAGATGATGTTGGTGGCAGGTCCAGTGATCGACGAGCCAACGATCTCATTCACGGGCCCCTTGCCTTTGGCGCAGTAGTGCTCGGTCACGAAGCCGATGGCGACGCCCGCCACGAGGCCGCCGACGAGAGCGCCGAAGACGCCCCACTTGGAGTAGGCGATGTCCCCCGCAGGCATGGCGAAATAGTCGGGCAGCATGGTGCTGCAGATGCCGGCCGTGGCAAGGACCATGAGCGCAGCTGCGCCGAGGGTGCCGCGGTGCAACGCCGCCTGGGGGTCGCCGCCTTCGGTCGTCGATACGAGGAAGGTGCCGAGGATCGAGGCAAGGATGCCCGCGCCGGCCAAGATCAGGGGCAGGTAGACGAAGGCCAAGGTCGCGTCGCCGCGGGCGAGGGTGCCGCTGGCCCCGGTCACGGCGACCATGCCGACGCCGATAACCATCGAGGAGATGATGGCACCGACATACGACTCGAACAGGTCGGCACCCATGCCGGCGACGTCACCGACGTTGTCACCGACGTTGTCGGCGATGGTCGCCGGGTTGCGCGGGTCGTCCTCGGGGATGCCAGCCTCAACCTTGCCGACGAGGTCAGCGCCCACGTCAGCGGCCTTGGTGTAGATACCGCCGCCCACGCGCGCGAAGAGCGCGATGGAGGACGCACCGAGGGAGAAGCCCGACACGATGGTGAGGACGTCGGCGAGGCGATCGGCGCTCGCGAGGGAGGGGATCGCGCTGTACAGCCCGAAGAGGCCACCGAGACCGAGGACGGCGAGCCCGACGACACACATGCCCATGACGGTGCCACCGTCGAAGGCGATGCCGAGCGCTCCGTTGAGGCTCTGGCGCGCCGCCGCCGTGGTGCGCACATTGGCAGCGGTCGCGACGCGCATACCGAAGTAGCCGGCGAGCCCGCTGGCGACGGCGCCGAGGACGAAGGACACGGCCTGCAACATCAGCGTGGTGTTGCCGAGCTGAGAGAGGGCGAGGAGGGCCGCCACAGCGACGACGAACACCGCGAGAACCTTGTACTCTCGCGCGAGGAAGGCCATCGCGCCGTCGCGGATCGCCTCGGAGATCTCTTTCATACGCTCGGTGCCGATGTCCGCGCGGTTGATCTTCTGGGCTTTGGCGAAAGCGAACACGAGCGCAGCGACGCCAACGATGGGCGTGGCCAACGCGATATTTTTGAGCAGGGACGCGTCCACGTTTTTTCTCCGATGTGAAGACCGTCGGCGCGTAGCGAAAGGTACGACAAGGGTCAATCGGCTCTCTCCTCTTGCCGGTTTCCGCGCGCGATCGTCATACTGGAGCCTCCAGGAGACGTCCCTTTGGCCCTAGTATGGTTTCTGCTAGTCCTGGCTGCGGCCGGCATTTCTTTGCTGACCATCCGCCGCTTCTTCGGCGCACGGCGGGCCATGCGGCGCATGTCCCTCTCGCTGGCGGTGTGTGAGCGCGCGCTGGAGGACGCACTCGGAGAGTTGGCCACGGGGTCGACCGGGCAGCGGAGCACCTCGCAGGAAGAGGTTACGGTGAGCTCCTTCGACCCAGCCGCGATGCGCCTTCTCAGCATCCCAGAATCGGAGCTGTACGCCCTCGGACCCCGCGCCGTTTTCGCTCGCCAGCGCCTCGCCCGTTGCATCCAGTCATGGAACGCCGTCGCTGGCCGCACCGAGCGCCGCAGCGCTTTGCTCCCGCTCGCCCTCGAGGCACACCACCTCGCCCGCGAGCTGCTGGCCGAGGTGGAGGCCGGCCCCCTCGAGGACGCGCGGGCCAGGGCCCGAGATCGGGTGCTGTTCGCCCTCGTCACGCCCCCCGAGCAACGCGGGCCTTGGGTTCATTGAGGGCGAGGCTCGCCCGCGACGGCGCGAAAACCTTCCCCGTCTCTCGGTGCCGCCTCGTCGCGCACCCCACGGACTGGTGCGCTGTGCTCGGGCTACGGCGGAACATCGTCTGGTCGCTCGCAAAACCTAGACAAAAGACAGCACGGACTCGTCGCCGCGGAAAATATGGATCGCCGATGATTCTGGCTTGGTGCTGCGGCTCGCTGAAGCCTATACTGCTTGAAGCTCCTCAGCAGCGACCGTCCCCCCGATTGGGCACCCGCTCTCCTCTTGCAGGGGGCGCCCCAACGGCCGACGACCTGCTCACCCGCATTTCCTTTTGTGCACCTTCGCAGTCGTCGGCGCGCCCCCACCCCTGGTGACGGCTCGCGCCACGTGAGGAACAGATGGCGTTCACTCGTCAGCGCGTCCGCAACACCCTCGAGCCTAGCCGTGTCCGCACCGACGGTACCGTCGCCGAGCCGAGCGAGGACCGGCTTCGGGCCAAAGTGCAGCAGAACTCGGCCTACGAAAAGTACAAGCAGTCGCTCCATGCCTTCTTCGATGGCAACAAGCCGCTCCCAGACCACTTGCGGGCATTGCTCGCGACGAAGCCAGGTGCGGAGGGACATCTGGAGGAGGGCGCCGTGGAGGCCACAGCCGCCGAGACCACAGCGGCAAGCGCCAAGAAACCACCCCGTCGCAAGAACGGGCCTACCCGCGACACCGAGGAAGAGAAGCGGCCGCGGCGCGTGGTGAAGAGCGGTGGCGACGATTACCGCGGTCTGCTCGATGCCGTGCGGCGCGCCAGCTCGCCCCGCGAGGTCGAGGCCGCCATCGACGCACTCCGGGGCGCGGGGTTTGCCTTGCCCAGCGACGGCGAGGTGCTTTCGAAGGCCCTCGGGCACACCGACGAGGCGGTCATCTGTGATGCGCTTCGCGGCCTCCTGGACGTGAGCGCCGCGGGCGGCATCAAGTCGCCGCGGCTTTTGCGCACGCGGGTCGAGAACGTCGCACTGCTGGCGACCACCGCTGAGTGTCGGGAGCTGTGCGGAACGCTGAAGGGCAAACTGCTCTGAGCGACGATACGGTTCCGGCCCGAGCGTTTCGTCGTGGGCGCCTCCCGACCGTTCGCACGGCGCACTTCTGCCTGTTGCCGTTCTCGCGGTAGACTCGCTTCATGCGCAGACTCGCCGACGGTATCTACTTCGTCGTGGGAGGCTCAGGTTCAGGGGGCACGCTCCGGTCGTTGCGAGGTGATGTCTCCCTTCCGGTCGCTGAATCCGACACGGCCGAAGTCGCCCGCCTCGCCCATGGGGTCCCCGACAACGAGAGCCCCGTCACCGCCTGTTTCGCGCAGCTTCAGCGCGCGGGGCTTGCTGTGGAGGGAGCGACCGCAGTCGACGACGAAATAAAGGCCCGCCTGCGTTGGCTCGGTCGTGGGTTTGGTTGGGCGCTCGAGCACGATCACCGAGCCCCTGCGCTCCTCGAAGCACTCACCCGCGCCCATGCCCGTCGCAAGCTCTTCGTACGCGCCCACGGGCAGACCCCTTGTCTGCCAGAGAGCGCGGCGCGGCGCTGTCTGGTCGTGGCCGACCGCCTCCCTTCGGGGGCAAAGGTGTTGGTGCTGGGAGATGACGACTTGCTCGGGGTGGGGCTTGCGACTCTTGGCTTCACCGTGACGTCCGTCGACATCGATCCGCTCCTCATCGACTTTCTCGTCCGCTTGGCAGACGAAGAGGAACTCTCTTTGTCGGCCCGCGTGCTCGATCTCCTGCAGCCTTTGGCACACTCCGACGTCGAGGCCTTTGATGCCGTCATCACTGACCCGATGAGTTATGAGGACTGTTTGCTCGCGTTTGTCTCGCGCGCGCTCAGCTTCGTTCCAGAGGGTGGCCTCGTGTTCTCCTGCGTCAACCCCGTCGGACGAGGGACGTGGCTTCGCGTCCTGCCGCGTTTGCCTGCGCGCGTGCTTCACACCGACGCCCAACTCAGCGCCTATTATCTCCCGGAGTACATCGAGAACTCCTACCGCTCCGACCTCGTGACGATGGTGCGCACCCAAGGCGCGCTTCCATTTGGTCCGCACGATGCCATTCCACTGAGTGCCATCACCGAGGGCTCTCTCGCGGTCTACGAGCACGGCAGCCTCGTGGTGCGCGGCATCCGTTCGCATACGCGGGGGAGCGTCTCTGAGGCAGAGGTGCGGGAGAGCTTGATGCACGCATTTGGCGCGGCGCAGGTTCGCGTGCATTCATCATCCGATGGGCGATATGTCCACGCGGGAGTCGCGCGGGGCCAAGAGGGCGCTGTCACCGTCGTCCTCGATCTGCACCGCACCACCCTCGCACTTGTCGGCTTCCCCTCGCTGCGGGGCGAGCTAGAACGCTTGACGGAGGGTCCGCTCTCGTCGCTTTTTCGTCCCCTGCGGCGCGAGACCGTCTATGTCTCGTCGCTGAGGGTGCCGCCGTGGCCACTGGCGGCGAGTGATGAGACGTCCTGACGGCGTACAGATGGGTCGCCGATGGATGCGGGTTCATCGCTCTTTGCCACCAGGAGACCGAGCTTCTCAAGCACGGACGGTCGTAGGCGAAGCCACTCTTCTTTGCGCAACCGCAGCTCGATGACGTCGACGGTTCCGTCGACGGAAATTCCCCGCCTGGTCTGGTTGACGACGGGAATGTTGAGGGACCGAACCATCTGAACACTCGAGCTGTTGCCGAGATCGATCCATGCCCACAGCTCCGCGCACAAGTCGCCGAGCAGCCAGCGGTCGAAGAGCTCCAGCAGAGCAACTTGAGAGATACCTCGCCCTCGAATCGAAGGGTTGGGAATCGCGATATCTACCTCGACGCGGCCTGCACTCTTCAGGCGACCGCAGCGCAACAGAAAGAAACCATATTCCTCGTCCGTATCCGCATCGAGGATAAGGTGAGCGCGCAGGTAGCCCGTGAGGAATTGGCCACGAAACTTGCCCGGTCGATCCATAGGGCCCAGCAGGTCGAGGTTACGCCACACATCGCGACGCTGCAGCCCGGCACGCACACGTTCGATATCCGCTTCGGTTTCTACGTCGTAGAGCTTGATGCGGACCTGTGTTCTCTGCGGCTCGGTCATGGCGTTGGCTCCGTCGAGGCGAAGGCGAACTCCAGCAAGAGGGCGCTGATGAGTGTGGTCAGGTCACGAGGGGACCATGGCCGCAGATCTACCGCGACCATGCCTTCTCGCGGTCGTGCGCATACCAGCCCGCATCCTCCGCGCGGAAAGGCGAGGCTGCGCGAAAGCTGCTCTTGCTCGTCGAGCGCTTCGATGTATGACGGTGGTTCCTCGAAAGACAGAGCTGCGAAGCGGAGGGCGCGATCGAGTCGCGAGGCCACGAGGGTGCTCGGCACGAGGTCATGCAGCTCTACGCACCCATGGGTCTTGTCCTCGTGCACGACCGTGGCCGGATGCGCATTGGGCCCTGCATCCGGACCGTCGTCAGGGAGCGAGTTCCGAGGCCGCAACAACCACGCATCGCTCGCGAACTCTGAGAGGAAGAAGCCCGGGTGCAGGCGGATCGCTATCTCGTGCATTTCCTCCGCTACCGACCACGCAGACGACGAGAGCTGCGCCAAGCTATGCGCGCGCCACATGGGGTGTACGAGTGCCACGACCATGGCGCCCGGCACCCCCTCCGGCGTCATCTCCGCAAAAGCGTCGGGTGCGCACAGCGTATCTACGAGGATGGCATCGAACCCAGCAGGGGCCAGCGATGCCTCCCTGATCTCGAGTACCCCACCGGCTTCGGGCTGCAGGCTGGCAATGACATCGTGGAGCCAGCCCCAAGAGCGTTTCCGCTCGGCCCCCACGGCGACAGAGAGTCCTTGGTCGGCTAGGGCGAGACCCAAGAGCACATGCTCCCCTGGGACATAGGCTTTGGCCCCGCGCGGGAGTCGGCTCGCGAGCCGCAGCGCGAGGGCGAGGGCGCTCTCCGGCAACAGAGGCAGATGACACAACGACGAGAAGACCCGCAAGTTCGCAGCGAGTGACTGCAGTCGTCGCAGCGGTGCGCCCGTCCGAGCGGCTGCGGGCAGTTGCCACCCAAAGCCTCGACCGAGGCCAATCAGGGTCTTCGTCGTCGAGAGGTCTGGATGCTGCGCCTCTGCATACGGCTGTGCCCGCACCAGCTCTCGGGTGCCCATGGCCGCGAGGCGCGTTGCCTCGTCGCTCATCGCGTCGTCGAGGTCTACGCAAACTCCGCCACGCACCAGAACGCTTCCATCGGGGAGAAGAACCACGCTCGTGCCGTCGGGCCACCGGTACATCTCCTCCAGCTTGCAGGATTTTCACAGTCGCTGACAACCCGCGCCGAGGTGCCGCACGCGCCCGTGGCGGTCACCATCCCATCGCGTCCGCCCGCCCTGGTCGCATGACGACGGAAGCCCGCCATGATGCTGCAACCGAGCGCAGGCGCTACACTCGTCAGATGCCAGCTGGTGCCCGTCTCATGGTCTATGACCGCACCTGCCGTGGCGGAAGCTGGCCTTTGGGGCTCAGCCACTCCTGGTGGTGGGGGGCACGCCTTTACGGCGCCCTCGACCGGCTCGATGCGTCCTATGGGGCAGCGTCGTGGGACGAGGCACTCGGTTTCTTGCTGCGCGCCTGTGAGGGGCGTGCCGTTTCCGAGGTGCAGTTCTGGGGGCACGGGAAGTGGGGAGAGGCGCGCATCGCGGGCGATGTGCTCGACGAACGGGTGCTGCGGGCAGGACACCCGCTTTTCTCGCAGTGGCGTCGACTGGCGACACGCTTCACGCCTGGTGCGCTGTTTTGGTTTCGTACCTGCGAGACATTCGGCGCCTCGAAGGGTCATTCATTCGCCAGCGCCTTCTCGTCGAAGCTGGGTTGTGCCGTGGCCGGCCACACTTACATCATCGGCCCATGGCAGAGTGGTCTACACCTTCTGCGCCCCGGAGCGTCCCCACACTGGTCTTCGGACGAGGGCCTCAAGGAGGGGAGTCCATCGTCGCCGAGGCGTGCCTTGTGGTCGACGCCAGTCGCTCCGAACACCATCACCTGCTTCCACGGGGCGGTCCCCGAGAGCTTCTGACGCAAAGTCGAGGGATCGGCCTCGATGCTCTCTATGGACCCGCGCTCAGTCGCCTTAGGCGCCGGCTCGCCACGTCGACAACAGCACGATCAC
>JBMTAX010000074.1:0-9819 GCA_049429145.1 Myxococcota bacterium | reverse complement strand
GTCCAGGAAAGGACCCCCGGCCCCGAAGTCCCAGCGTCAGCTGCACCCCGACGTGGTGCCGCAGTTCAAGCACTTGTAGCAAGCACCGTTGCGCACCATGATCGACCCGCAGGTATGACAAGGGGGTGCGTCAGCCTGGGTGGCAAAGACGACCTTCTCGCGGCTCTCTACCCCTGGACGGGCACCAGCTTTTCCCGTTCCCAAAAGCTGCTGCTGCGCCTCCGCCAGGAGTTGACCCGCGGCACCCTCCGCGTTGGGACCCTTCTGCACGGTCTTGTCGTCGAAGAGTTCAGTCTGCGCTTCA
This sequence comes from Myxococcota bacterium, assembly GCA_049429145.1. Lineage (GTDB taxonomy): Bacteria > Myxococcota > UBA727 > UBA727 > CAYLZW01 > JBMTAX01. The sequence goes on along the minus strand of JBMTAX010000074.1, from coordinate 9,515 downwards.
GAAGGGTCATAGGGCTTCTCCTCTGCGGGCAGGAACTTCTGCCCGAGCCAGCGAAACACGTAATCCGTCACGCTCTTCGCGATGGGGATGTGCGAGTTGCCGGTGAAGCCGCTTGGCTCGAAGCGGGTGTGGCTGAACTTCTCGACGAGGACCTTGAGCGGAACCCCGTATTGCAGCGCGAGGCTGATGGCCGTGGCGAAGGCGTCCATCAGGCCGCTGATGGTGGAGCCCTCCTTGCTCATCGTGCAGAACAGCTCGCCGGGTTGACCGTCCTCGAAGAGCCCGACGGTGAGATATCCCTCGTGCCCGGCGATGGAGAACTTGTGGGTGATGGCTTGGCGCTCGTCGGGCAATCGACGTCGTTTCACCATGCCAAGCTTCGCCCCGAGCTCTGCCTGGGCCCCGAGGCCCTTCGCGATGTCGACGAGCTCCTCGAGCGAAGTCGGCTTGTATCCGGCCACGGGCAGCGCAGGGCCGGTCGCGCTATCGGTTTTGCCCGTCGACAGCGGCTGGCTGCGCTTACACCCGTCACGATAGATGGCTACGGCCTTGAGCCCAAGGCGCCAGCTCTCGAGGTAGATGTTCGCAATGTCCTCCACGCTCGACTCGTGGGGCATGTTGACCGTCTTGGAGATGGCTCCCGACAGGAAGGGCTGGGTCGCAGCCATCATCTTGACGTGCCCCATGGGCGCGATGGACCGGGTGCCGCGCTGCGCCTTGAAAGCACAGTCGAACACGGGAAGGTGGGTCTCCTTGAGTCCGGGTGCACCCTCGATGGTTTCGTTCTGCTCAAGGTGATCGAGGATGACCTGGCGCTCTTTCGCAGAGTACCCGAGCCGCTCCAGGGCCGCCGGCACGGTCTGGTTTACGATCTTCATCATGCCGCCACCGACGAGCCGCTTGTACTTGACGAGCGCGATGTCGGGCTCGATCCCGGTGGTGTCACAGTCCATCATGAAACCGATTGTCCCCGTCGGGGCCAATACGGTGACCTGCGCGTTGCGGAAGCCATGGTTCGCGCCCTCCTGGGTCACCGCTTCCCACGAGGAGCGGGCGGCCTCGAGCACGGCGGTGTGGAGCTCTGGGAGGAGCCCCGCGTCGACGTCATAGGCCGCGCGCTTGTGCAGCCCCATCACGTCGAGGAACGAGGTGCGGTTCTTCGCGTACCCAGCGAAGGGACCCTTCGCTTTCGCAACCTCGGCGCTGGCCGCGTAGGCAGTTCCACCCATGAGCGCGGTGATGGCGGCAGCGTAGGCACGCCCCCCGTCGCTGTCGTAGGGAAGACCCGCGTCCATCAAGAGCGCGCCGAGGTTCGCGTAGCCAAGGCCGAGGGGACGGTAATCGTGGCTGTTGCGACCGATACGCTCCGTGGGATAGCTCGCGTCGTCGACGACCATCTCCTGCGCCAAGATGGTGATGCACACCGCGTGTACGAAGCCCTCTACGTCGAACTGACCGTCGCCCTGGCGGAACTTCATCAGGTTCAGCGAGGCGAGGTTGCACGCCGAGTCGTCGAGGAACATGTACTCCGAGCAGGGGTTCGATGCGTAGATGCGATCCGTGGCTTTGCAGGTGTGCCACTTGTTGATCGTCGTGTCGAACTGCACACCGGGGTCGCCGCAGATCCAGGCGGCCTCGGCGACTTGGCTCCAGAGTTGGTTCGCGTCGTGACGACCGAGGGGCCGGCCGTCGGTGCGAGCCACCGTCTCAAAGGTACCGCGCTCGACCACGGCCTTCATGAAGTCGTCGGTGACGCGCACGGAATGGTTGGCGTTCTGGAAGAAGATAGAATCGTAGGCGCCGCCGGGGACGTTGAAGCCACCGTCGTACCCTTGCTCGATGAGAGCCCAAGCCTTCTTCTCTTCTGAAGCCTTGCAGCTGACGAAGTCCTCGATATCAGGGTGGTCCACGTCGAGGATGACCATCTTGGCCGCGCGCCGCGTCTTGCCGCCCGACTTGATCACGCCGGCGAAGGCGTCGAAGCCTTTCATGAAGGAGACAGGGCCTGATGCGGTGCCGCCCCCCGCGAGAAGCTCCTTGGAGCCGCGGATGTTGGAGAGGTTCGAACCTGCGCCAGACCCGAACTTGAAGAGCATGCCCTCCGTCTTCGCGAGATCGAGGATGCTCCCCATGGTGTCGTCGACGGAGTTGATGAAGCACGCAGAGCACTGCGGGTGCTCCTCGACGCCGACGTTGAACCACACGGGCGAGTTGAAAGCCATCTTCTGGGTGACCAGGAGGTGGCAGAGCTCCGCGTGGAAGGTGTCAGCGTCGGCGTCGGTGGTGAAATAACGACGCTTCTTGCCCCACGCGGTGATGGTGTCAGCGACGCGAAGGATGAGCTGGCGCACGCTGGACTCCCGCTCGGGGGTGCCCACCTGACCACGGAAGTATTTGTTGGCGACGATGTTGGTCGCCTGTTGCGACCAGCCTACGGGGACCTCCACGTCGGTCTGCTCGAAGAGCACTTTGCCGTCAGCGCCCGTGATGCTCGCCGTGCGCTTCTCCCACACGATGCCTGCCGCTTGGCTGAGAGGGTCGATCCCCACCACCGTGAAGCGGCGCTGCACCTTGATGCCGGTGGGGTCAGCCTGCAAAGTCGCGCGAGCACCCTGGTGCGCTTCGCGGACGGAGTCTGCGACTGGACGCGAAGTCTTGCTCTCTTCACCGGTGGTCACAGCGGGATCATAGCTCTTGCTGGTCGCCTCGAACATGTAGGTCTCTCCCCTTTCCTTGCGCTCTCGGAAGTTTTTTCGACGCCCTACTTGGCCTCTTTAGTGTCCTTTACCCACCCGGCCTGCGGTCAATGAGTTCACTCATCGACCGCAGGTCTCTCCCCAAGAGTGAGGCATTCCACGCTCACTCAGGCCCACCGGTACACATCAAAATCGAGGCGCAAACGGACCCCCAAGCACTCTCTGGGAGTGCTCCCTGAGGCAGCAGCGTTCGATTTCTTGCGACCGCCTCATCTCCAGGCGAGAGAAGCGGTCGAGCGCACCGGGCGCGGAATACTGAGTAAGGGACGATGGGAGGTCGCGTCAACGCATGGGCGCGCAAAAAAACACAAGATGTGGCGGGATGCGGACTTAGCCCCCCCCAGATCATGGCCCAGCCCGAGACAGGTGCATCGATCGGCGTGTCGCAGTGCGCCGCACCACGGGATTCATAAATGAATCCAGATTCTTAGGATTTTTTGCCGGCCATCAGAAGAAAGTATCCCGGGGGCTCTTGCGCGGCGTAAGTGTGCGAAAGCGATCGGAAAATGGAGATCCCTTAAAGTGATGTTTCAGTCACGAGCTCTCCGATGAATACACGCAGATTTCGCCATATGTCCGCGATTGGCCTACATCTCCGCCAATGTGTGTCAATCAAAAAGACCGAGAGCGAGTGCGCTTTATCACATGGGATAACGGACACTTAGCACTCTGGCCCCCCGATGGGCGGTCCGACCGGTCGATTTCAGGCGAGATCCATCGAGACCGCTCGACCGGATCCGCGCAGTCCGGGATGGCAAGATCGGCGGAAGAGAGATCATTTGGGGAGGATCACCCGGTCGCACAGATTGCAGGCTGATTTTCGGAATCGCAATTCTTTTTGACGCAGGGCGACAGCGGATGGCGTGACCCCGTCAGGGGGAAGCTCCGTTCAGGCCCCAGTCGTAGGACGCCGAGCGGAGCGTGACCCCCTCGGGAACGAGCGCAGCACCGAAAGCGGGCTCGAGATAGCGCACGAGGAATGGCACCACGCCGCCCTGCCCCGCAAAGTCGGCGGCGAACCACTCGAAGAGGGCGGAGACGGTTAGAAATCTCCCTTCCTTGTCGTAGGTGGTCGTGCGGCGCACAAATGCGCGCGTATCGTCCTCGAGCTGTGCGGCCAGCCGCGGCCCCTCGTAGGCCTCCGGGCGCAGGTGAGGACAGCTCTGGGCGGCGCAGACCAAAGCGAAGTGGACCCTAGGCTCGGCGTAGACGGGCCGGATGAGCTCATGCTCCAGGAAGTCGAGGGTGCGCAATTTCCCGAAGAGCGAAACCCTGGCCAGACGCCAAGGCCCCTCTGCCCCGCCGATCTCCCGAATACCGCGGACCCCGGGGTGGTCGATGATGAGCTGCAACGTGGCGGCGTTGTAGAGGTTCAGCAGGAACGCCAGCTGGTGCTCGCGGTCCCAGTCATCGAACGCGGCCTTGGGCACCGTCCCGAGGACCGCGAGATAGGCATCGAGGGCTTGCCGGTCGGACCTGAGGGCGGGGTAGTCCACGCGCCCTTGGCGCACGTGCGCGCGCAATACCGCCGTGTAGGGACGATGGTCGACGGCTGCCGGGGCGAGAGCGGGGGCGCGGGCCCCGGTGTCACCGGCGGCGAATAAAGGGCTGCAGGAGATGACGAGCGCCAGTCCCGGCCATACACCTCGGCGCCTTCGAGGGCGGGACGAGACGGCAGAAGGAGCACGAGGGGCGAGGGAGGTTGTGGGGGGACACGCAGCCATAGGCCAGCGTAGCGCCCCCGCGGCGCTACAGCACGATCTACGACGGAGAACCCCAACGCGACCGAGCGTGAGGACCTCAGTACTTCATCTGCAATACATCGGCGATGAAGCCAGTGTCGTAATGACCACTGCGGAAGACTTCGTGCGCCAGCACCGTGCGATGAAAGCCGAGGGTCGTCGCTACCCCCTCTACCTGCGTCTCCGCAAGCGCCGCCTCGAGGCGAGCGATAGCCTCCTCGCGAGTCGGGCCGTGTCCGATCAGTTTGGCGATGAGAGAATCGTAGAAGGGAGTGATCTGCCCCCCGGTCTCGACACCCGCATCGACGCGAATGCCAGGTCCTGCTGGCCAGCGGACCTGGCCGAGCGCCCCCGGAGAGGGGAAGAAGCGCTTCTCGGGGTCTTCGGCGCAGACCCGCAGCTCGATGGCGTGGCCGTGCGGACGCAACTCGCTCTGCTCGAACGGCAGCCTCTCTCCAGCGGCGACGCGGAGCTGCCACTCCACGATGTCGAGCCCCAAGATGGCCTCGGTGACCGGGTGCTCCACCTGCAGGCGCGTGTTCATCTCAAGGAAGTAGAACTGTTGGTCGCTATCGACGACGAATTCGACGGTACCCGCGTTTGTGTACCCCACTGCGGCCGCGGCCTTCACCGCCGCCTCGCAGATAGCAGCCCGGGTCGCCTCGGTCAGGAACGGCGATGGCGCCTCCTCGATGAGCTTTTGGTGCCGACGCTGCACCGAGCACTCGCGATCGAACAAATGCAGGACCTTACCGTGCTGGTCCGCGAGGATTTGCACCTCGATATGGTGAGGACTCTCGACGTAACGCTCGAGGAACACTTCGGAGCTGCCAAAGAACATCTCCCCCTTCTTCTTCGCGTCTTCGAACGATTTGCGAAGCTTCTTCTCGTTATCGCAGCGGTGCATGCCGATGCCTCCTCCGCCAGCGGAGGTCTTCAGCATGATGGGGTAACCCACCTTTTCAGCGATGACGGCAGCTTCGTCTTCTGTCTCGATGTGGCCTGCGTGCCAGGGGACCACCGGGACGCCTGCGCGTTCCATAGAGCGCTTGGCCTCGATCTTCCCGCCCATGGCACGAATGGCCTCGCGGGGTGGCCCGACGAAGACGATACCCGCAGCAGCGCACGCGGACTGCAGGGCTTCGCTCTCTGACAGAAAGCCGTAGCCGGGATGTACAGCGTCGGCTCCTGTTTGGCGGGCCGCGGCGATGATGGCGTCGACATTGAGGTAGGACTCACGCGGCGGCGGAGGCCCGATGCAGATGGCCTCGTCGGCCTCGGTGACGAACGGCGCCCCTTGGTCGGCCTCGCTGTAGACAGCGACCGTGGCGATCCCGAGGCGCCTCGCGGTACGCATCACGCGTCTTGCAATTTCGGATCGATTGGCGACGAGCAGTTTGCGGAACATGGGCGCCTCCTGGCGTCGTTCCTAGCCACATTGACATGGATGTCAAGGAGGCGCGAGCAGGCGCCGGTCCAAAAGGGGTACGAGGCCTCTCTTTTGAATGCCCCCGCCAGGGCAAGTTATGGTGGTGCTTTGGTCGGAGGACGCCATCGTCAACTTCCCTCACAACCCGAAGCACAGAGACGTAGAGCCTGGTCGCCTCGTCCTCAGTCGTTACACGGTGCTCGGCAAGCTCACCCAGGGCGGGATGGCCGAGGTGTACCTCGCGAAACAAAAGGGGCCTGCGGGTTACACGAAGCTCATCGTGCTCAAGCGGGTTCGCCCCCACCTCGCGGACGACAAAGACTTCGTCGCGATGTTCGCGAACGAGGCGCGGGTCGCAGCCCTCATCAACCACCCGAATGTGGTGCAGATCTTTGATCTTGGGCAGGACGATGACGACTGGTTTCTGGCCATGGAGTTTCTCGACGGGCGGGACATGCTGCAAGTCGGACGGGGGTGTCGCGCGCTGAATAGAGCGGTTCCTTTCGAAGTCACCGCGCGGATCATCGCAGATGCGTGCAATGGCCTCGATCATGCCCACCGCTTGGTGGGAAGCGATGGCAAGTCGCTGAACCTCGTCCACCGAGACATGTCGCCCGAGAACATCCTCATCACCTTCGAGGGCCAGGTGAAGGTGGTGGACTTCGGCATCGCCAAAGCTCGTGACAACGCATTCCGCACGCAAGCGGGACAGATCAAGGGAAAGCTCGGCTACGTCCCCCCGGAAGCCATCCTGGGTAAGCCCCTCGACGGACGAGCGGACATCTTCGCCATGGGAGCGACGCTGTACTTGTTCTTGTGCGGCCGGCCAGCGTTTACCGGCAACAACCCCATGGAGATCTTCGAGCGCTCCCTGCAGCCGCCCGAGGCACCCTCGAAGATCAACCCACGGGTCCCGCCTGCGCTCGAGTCGATCTGCCTGCGCTGTCTCGCTCGAGAACCGAGCGACCGCTACGCAAGGGCGGGAGAGCTCGCCGAAGCCCTCGATAGTTTCGTCCACCAATACGGGCGACCGATGGGAGCGAACCAGCTCGCGCAGTTCATGAAGGTGCTCTTCCCACCCGATGCAGACCCACTGCGACAACGCATTGATGCGATCCTCGCCGCGGATTCGGGCGCGGCTGGGGCAGAGCCGGCCCCCCCCGTACGCTCCCCTGCGCCCGTCCCTGAGGCCACCCGTCCGGTGTCTGCGGTTGAAATCGATGACCTCTTTCCCGAACAGGACGACGAGGAGCAGGAGGCGACGTCGATCGTGGCCCCTGAGGATCGACCGCAGCCCCGGGCGCCGCAAGCGCGGCCGACTTTTGAAGAGGTCACCGCGGAAGCCAAGGCACTACCGCCGCAGGTGCCGTCGATCCCGCCGCGTTCTGCGGTCTTTCGAAGCGTCGACCTCGCGGAGCAGTTTGCCGCCCCCGCAGAGGAGGCGAGCCGAGCCGCGGAAGCCCCAGAGTCGACCGCACAAGAGTTCGCGAGTGAACCTTCGGGTGCGCCGCTGGATGCCGACGACGATGATGACGTGGAGGTCACCCAGACCGGTGCACCACCAAGCGCGCGCGGTCTCGAGGCACAGAGCGCGGCCAGCGTGATCGCAGACGAACTCGCGGACCTGTCCATTGTCGACGATGTGCCCGCGCCGCCCACGCCCGCATCGGCCCCTCCGACCGACCCGCGGGTATCGCCGCACGTGGCCTTTGCCGCGACGACGGAAGCCGAAGGCGAAGCGGCGAAGAGCCTCCGGACGCAACTGCCAGTTCCCGATGACCACCTCCCACAAGCTGTATCGGCCCGGCCACAAGCCCCGCCCCCCTCCCACAGCCCCCCGCTGCGTGAGGTCATCGAGGTGAGGCCGCTGGCGGTCCCGCCCTCGTTGTCGCGGCGACTCGGTATGTTCGCCGCGGGGCTAACCGTAGGACTTGCGGGTTCGGTAGCGGGGCTATGGGCCATGGGTGAGCTGTCCCGGCTGCGCGACGTGCTTGGCCTATGACCAACACGGCGAGGGGGCCGTGACGCGGGTGCATCTGCGTCACCAACGGGCAGCGCGACGGCCGACTTGACGCACCTCAAGGAGCCGGCGCGGCGCGGGATAGGTAGCATCGCGGGCGAGCTCGAGCCGGAGCGTCGCCACCTGCGCTGGCCCGAGCACACCGTCCTCGGCGGCGTGCAGGACGGCGTAAAGTTGGGCGCGATTCCGGAACCGCTGGACGGAGGCGGTGCCCTCGGGCAGCCGCGCGATCTGCTCCAGCATACCCACTCCTACGCCCTCGAGGGGGACAGCGCGCTGGGTGAGGCGCTTGGCCCATCGCTGCCCCTCCCCCTCTACGTCAGACTGCGGCGCGGGGATTCGACGAATGCGAGCCCCGAGATCAAGGTGAAGCTCGGCGAGCCGCAACAGAACAAGATGACGAATCTCTTCGTTCGGGTCACCCGTGAGGAGCGCGACGTAGCGAAGGCGCAGGTGCTCTAGCGTCCGCTCCGCCCGCTCCACCTCGACGAATGCCGCTTCCCCCCGCAGGGGAAGACCATCGGCGGAGAGGTCGAGGCGATGGGCGATGAAGCGGGCAAAGTCTTCCTCGAGCACCAAGATGGCACGGTATGCCGTGGTCGACACTCCCGGGGCAGCGACCGCAGGGGTCTGGGTGCTCGACGCTGCGACGACGAGGCAGGAGAACAGCAGGACCGGCGAGCAAGGGCGCATCTACGAACAGTTTAAGGTTCCGCACAGGTATCTGCCACGCTGAGACATCGCGAGCATGGAGCCACAGTGCGTGCGTCGCTCCGCATGGGTGAGCGTGCTGCGAGCGCCAGCACTTGTCGGCGATCGCGATGTGCCTACCGTCGTCATGTTCGATTTCACCGAGGAGGTCGTGATGAACCTGGAGAAACTCACTCTCAAGGCCCGCGCTGCTCTGGAAGACGCGCGTCAGCGCTGTGTCGCGGCCGGTCACCAACAAATGACGGGGTCTCACCTGCTCCTCGCATTGGTGGAGCAGCGTGATGGCATCGTGCCTCAAGTCTTCGCGCGACTGCAGATGTCTTCATCGTCGATTGCAGGGCAGGCGCGCGCACAACTGGAGCAAGAGCCCACGATTGGCGGAGATACCGGCGGCGAGGTCTATTTTGCACCAAACACCAAGAAGGCCGTCGATAGCGCGATGAAGATCGCGAAAGAGCTGGGCGACGAGTACGTGTCGACGGAAGCGCTCTTGCTGGGGCTCGCGAAACACGGTTCGACGAGTAGCTTGCTCGAGCGCGCAGGGGCGAATGAGAATCAGCTTCGAGAAGCTGTTCTCGCCGTGCGCGGTGGAACGCAGGTCACCGATGAGAACCCAGAGTCAAAGGTAGGGGCTCTCGACCGCTACACCCGGGACATGACGAATGATGCACGCCAAGGAAAGCTTGATCCGGTTATCGGCCGCGACGAAGAAATCCGTCGCGCCATGCAGGTCTTGTCTCGTCGGACGAAGAATAACCCGGTGCTCATCGGCGAGCCGGGTGTTGGAAAGACGGCGATCGTCGAAGGTATCGCACAGCGCATTGTGCTCGGTGATGTCCCCGACTCATTGAAGGGGA
>JBMTAX010000073.1:0-9840 GCA_049429145.1 Myxococcota bacterium | reverse complement strand
GGTGAACTGCTTGGCAAGGCCGTGTCGAAGCGCTGGCCGCGAGAGGCGCAGCGCGAGCAGAGCATTCCATATCGATGCCAGCGGTCGATCTTCAGCGCGTTCCAGCAGTTCGACCTGTGGCATGAGGTGTCCCACGCGGAGCAGATGCACCCAGTGGCGAACGCGCAGCGCGATGGTGCTCGTCAGCGGGAAGGTGAAAGGCTCGTCGCCGAGACCGAGCAAATGGCGAGGTAACGGGACCTCAAGCGGGAGTTCTCGATAGGGGGGCGCAAGCCATGACGAGGCAGGCAACGAAAACAGTGACGCGGCGCTCGCCCGCACGCCCGCAGGCAACCACGCGACCTCGAAGGCGGCACGTCCGTTGTCGACGGGAACATCCTGTAGGGGAAGGAAGAGCTGGAGGAGGCGAGACGGCGGAAGGTACAGGCGACACGGTGCGGGGGACTTGCGCGCCTGGGCGTAGAATCCCCGCAGGGCGCGACGGGTTACGAAGACGTCATCGGCCAGCACCAAGCAGGGACCCTCGAGTTCCTTTTCTAGGTCCGCATGGTGGAACGGGAACCTCAGGCTCGTCGCCGTGCGCCGTTGGTACGCCGCTAGTGAGGAGGTACCGATGACGCACTCCGCGGCACGCCTACCGAAGGGGGGTAGCGGTTCACCTCGAGGGACGATGAAGAGTTGCACCTGCCCATGATGCCCACCGTCCCGCTCCTTGGCGAGTTTCTGGAGCGGAGCGGGTCGCTTCACCGTGGTCACGGCCCCCATGGGGAGATGGCTTTTCTCTAGGTATCGGGCTCAGCCTCCATGGGCGAAGGCGGCACCGAGGCTGCAGACACTCAGGGAGACGTGCCCTCGGACGTGGCCCCAAATGAGTAGGGGGCGACGAGGAGAACCGCGAGGTCTCCGCCGCCCAGTTCAAGAAGTCGCTGCGCCAACGCGTCCTTGTGGGCAGCGCCCATCACCATTGCACACGAGCCGCTCGGTCCCAGTTTCTCGAGCAGTCGGCGGGCCGCGTACCGTTCGCGTGCATCAATGGTCACCTCGTCATAGGCCTGTTGAAGCGGGGCTCGGCGCGCCACAAGCTCGGCGTGGCGCCCCTTCGATCCCGGCGCAACGTCTCCCCATGCGTCCTGTACGGGGGGCCTCGCGGGTACGGGAGTAGCGGCCCTCTCTTCGACCTCGTGATAATGGCGTTGAAGGCGGCGCACCTCTTCTGGGCGCAGGACGGCGCCTTGGATGTGTTTGGCGAGCACGACAAAGCGTCCCACATCCTCCGCAGCGTCCTCGGCACCCTCTGCCAACAGGCGCAGCCGCACGGCGTCAAGTTCGCCAAGGCTTCGGTCGAGCGGCTGCAATACATCCCGTTCGTAGGCCGGGTATTCATCGAGCCACATCAAACCCATCGCACTCTGCACCTCAGACCGGTCCGCGGGAGCGAGCAACGCGAGTTCCTCATCGATGGCCTGCAACGCGGCGAGCAATCGCAAGGCCTCGCGGTTCAAGGAGGCGTCCTCGAGGCCGAAGCGGTGGACCCCACGGTCAGGATCAGTCCGGTACAGAGCCACCCCGACGCCGTCGTACAGCGAGACACGTCGTCGCAATGCTGAGTCGAGCAGCCTCTCTACCTTGGCGGTATGTTCGCGCCCCGCCACCGCTTCCGCGAGCAAGACACCATCGGCGATACGTCGTCGCACCGCGAGGTCTGTCCGCCATTGTGCTGGTTGCCGCAATTCGAACGGATAGCGAATGTGCTCGAGCCAGCTGCCCTCGGTTCCTACACAGCGAAGGCCATGTGACGAGTGCAATCGCGACACGAGAATGTCGATGTTCTGCTGCACTTCCGCGATGGCTCCCCCGAGGGATGTCCATTCGAGCGGTAGCCCCGGGTTCCGATGAAATTGCGGGATCACGAAGACCACTCGCCGGCCTTGAGGGTCTCCGAGCAGTCCCTCGACCCAGAAATGCCCTGTATGCAGCGGGTCGTCGAGCAGCGCGCGTCTGTGGGCTTCAGCGGTGGCAAAGGCGGGGACAGCGGGGACAACCGGGAGTTCGCGCTCAGGAAGCAAGGGTGCCAACGACGGTAGTGGCGGCTCGGGCATCGTCGCCCAAGTCGTGGACAGCGGTGATTGTCCCATCAATAGCGAGTGCGCGAACAAGAGGGCCCACATCTTGGTATCGCCTCCCTGCGATGGGTCGAACGGCTGCTCTCGCGACCGATGGTCTCGCCTCTATTTCTTCGCGCGGCGCTCGTTACGCGACCGAATACGGGCCGCGTAGCCCTCTTTGTTCTCCTGTTTGGCGCGCCCGATGGCCAGTGAATCGGCGGGGACATCGCGGCTTACGCAGCTCGCCGCCCCGACGTAGGCATCAGTCCCAATCGTAATGGGGGCAACCAGCGTTGAGTTCGAACCAATGAACACTCGGTCGCCAAGGACCGTGCGGTGTTTGCCATGGCCATCGTAGTTGCAGGTGATCGTCCCCGCGCCAACGTTGCACCCTTCCCCGATCTCGGCATCGCCAAGGTATGCGAGATGATTCGCTTTGGACCCACGCCCAAGGACGCTCTTCTTGACCTCGACGAAGTTCCCGACCTTGGCCTCAGCCCGCAAATCCGCGCCCGGCCGGAGTCGAGCAAAAGGCCCCACGTCCGTGTTTGGCCCGAGCTGCGCGCCCTCACAGATGGTGTACGCATGCAATCTCGCCCCACTCTCGACAACCGTATCGGTCAGCACGCACCCGACGCCGATTTCGACATTATTGGCGATACGGGTCTGTCCCCGTAGGCTCACCTGAGGTGCCAGCTCCACGTCGCTGCCGAGGGTTACCGTGGCATCGAGGAACGTGCTGTCAGGGTGTCGCATGCTCACCCCTTGCCGCATCCAGTGCTGGCGCAGACGACGCTGAAGCACTGCCTCTGCCTCGGCTAATTGTACGCGATCGTTAACCCCTAGAGTCTCCTCGGCGTCTACTGCTACCGACACCACGCCACCTTGCTCCGCGGCTCGGGATACGAGGTCCGTGAGATAGAGCTCGCCCTGGGCATTCGCCCCGCTCAGGCCCCCGATCTCACGCTGCAAAAAAGCCATTTCTACGAGGTAGATGCCGGGGTTTACCTCGTTGATGGCTCGTTGGGAGGGACTCGCGTCCTTGTGCTCGATGATGGCGCACACTCCCCCACGCTCATCACGCAAAATGCGCCCGTAGCCGGTGGGGTCTGCCAGAACGGTCGTCAACATGGCGAGGGGGGCCCCGCTTTCCGTGTGAGCCGCGAGCAGCGACAGCAGGGACGAAGCTTTCAACAACGGGGTGTCGCCGTAGAGGATCAGCACCTTGTCGACTGGTTCTTCAATTCCAGTGAGTCCGCATTGTACCGCGTGACCCGTACCTTTCTGCTCTGCCTGCAAAGCGAATCGAAGGGGAGCGCCGACGACGGCGGTCAGGCCTTGCTCCACCTCTTCCGCTTCATGCCCGACGACGGCAATGATGGGATCGGCCCCCACCTCCCTCGCCGTCAGCAGCGACCAAGCACCTAAGGGGCGGCCCGCTGCGTGGTGGAGCACCTTGGGCAGCTGGCTTTTCATGCGGGTGCCTTTTCCGGCACAGAGGACGATACTCGCGAGTTTCATGGCCTGAGCCTGCCGGATGACCGTTGCTCTGGGAAGACCTCTACAGCGAGAAGAGGCTGCATGGTTTGACGTCGGGCGTGACCCTGCATAACCATCCCTCAGGAAGGAGTTGCAGCATGTCCAAGATCAGCGGCGACATCTCGCTCATGCCGGTCGGGGACATCCTCATGTGGGTGGCCAATCGTCGGTTGAGCGTCACCATTACCCTCCGACGAGAGTCCATCGAGCGGAGGTTCTTGATTCGAGCGGGAAGCGCCGTGCAGGCGGCCTGCTCTGACCCACGTGAATACCTCGGGCAGCACCTCATCAACTTCGGCTACATCGACGAGGAACACCTCCAACGTGCCTTTGTGACGCAGGAGCAGACGCGGGTGCCCCTCGGACGCGTGTTGGTCATGGTGAACGACATCACTGAAGAGCAATTGCTCCGTGTGTTGCTCTTCAAGACCCGCGAGTCTTTGCTCGAGGCGTTCACCTGGACCCACGGAACCTTTCGCGTCTCCGCAGAGCCATCGCAGGGGCAGGAACTCGACGTCGAGATGCCCGTCGATCTCTTCGAGGTTCATGGTGAGGCACAAGCGCGGGCGCTCATGTGGGAGGAGATCCGCAGTGTTTTTCCCGCCGATGGAACCCGCTGCGACGTCCTGCCACATGATGGCGATTCCCTCGGCCTGCTCGATAGGCGGCTCGTGCAGCTCCTCGACGAGGGGCGGAGCATCGGCGACGCGAGTCTCGAACTCCACGCCATGGATTTTCCCATCTACGCGCGGCTCTATGACCTCTATAACCGACGTATCGTCGTACCACGGCTTGAGGAGTTGCAGGAGGAGCCCAAAGCACCTCGTCGTGCCCCAAGCCAAGCGGCCAGCGCGGCCACCTTTGATCTTCAGCAAGATCTGCCACCCGAGGCGACCAAAGGGAACTCGACGGATTCGCGCGGGAGCGAGACCCTCGAACGTCTTCCGAGTCACCCTGCGGGCATTCACATCGTCCGTCCCGCAAAACCGTCCGAGGCACCGGGGGTCAATGTGCCTGCCGACGCCGACGATCCCGCTAGCAATCTCCGAATTGCCCTCGCTGGACGTAACTGGGACGAAGCGCTGCTGCTTGCCGAGCGCATCCTGCAGCTCGACCCCCTCAACGCGGAGGCCATCGCGGCCCGCCGTGTCGCGGATGTCCAGGTGAAGCGTCGTGCCTCCGAGAGGGGCGAGGCGGAGATCGAGCTCGACGTCGTACCCGCCTTGCTCATCGAACGAAGCCAAGTCGCTTCAGCGCACATGAGCTCCAAGGAGCGCTATGTGTTGTCTCGCATTGATGGCGCGCGGTCGCTGGCTCAGATTCTCTCCGTGAGTCCTCTCGAGCGAACCGAATTGCTGCGCATCGTCCGCGGGTTCGAGACCCGTGGGTTGTTGCAGTTGCACCGCTGATCGCCATTTCGCTCTCTGCCGTCGTAAATCGCCCTGTGGGCGTGGCCGCTCGTCTCGACCTAGCCTTCCGCGCCGGGACCCGTACGGGGAGCCCACAAGAGCCAGTGTCCAAGAATCCGTCCCTTTCCGGCCTTCGGACCTCGGCGTGCACATTCATCAGGCTGTCAGGAGGCGCGAACCATGGCATCCTCCCGCCATGGGCTTACGACGCCAGTTTCTCGTTTTTCCTGTCTTCATCGCCGCGTTCGTCGGATGCGGGGCGAGCGAAGACACGCTTCAGTCCTTTACGGTGAATCTCGTGGGACTCAGCGATTGCGAGCAAGTGCAGCAAACGCCTGTGGCCTGCGTCGACCCGGCAGAAATCTCCGTAGTGCGACAACGCGTACGGTGGTGGCTCGAATTGCTCGACGACGATATCTTCATGCTTTACGACGATGCCGGACGCGCACTTCCTGGTGTGCGGTTCAGAAACAATGGGACGGTTCTTACGGGAACGTGCGTGGGGGGCGGAGGCGACTGTCTGTTCGCACGCTCCACGTCTACCGACGACGCACGGCTACCAGGATGTGTGGTGACCCAGCAATACGTGATCGATGTGCTTCAGGTCGATGATGACCTGGAAGGAGAGCTGGTAGAGATCGCGTATACCGACGACCAGTGCTCGACGCTCTATCTCGCAGAGCGCCGCGTGGCGATCGAGGGAACGCGGAACGAGGAGCAGATTCCAGCTCGGGAAAGATTTGCCCCATGAAGTTTTCCTCCTCGCGACGATGGACCACCGGGGTCCTCGGGATGCTGGTCACCGGTTGCAGCGATACGACTCTCTACGAGGTCACGATGACCATGGTATTGCGCTGCGACATCCGGCCGAACGGAGAGTTCTGCGGCGATCCCTCGCCCCCAGTGAACCAGACTTTCGTCGTGGAGCACCAGCAGGGAAACACCCTGGTGTACTTCGACGAGGAGGCCTGGGTCGCCCAGGGTGAAGAGGGAGAGTTGCTCGTCACCAAAGTCACTGCTGTTACACGCGAGCCAGGTCCCTGCACCACTTCAAGTCGGCGCGAACTTCGCTTTCAAGAAGAAGCCTCGTCGTTGACTGGCACATTATCGACAAGCACCCGCATCGAAGGCCCAGACAGCTGCGGGGAGACGCCTCGGGGGACGCGCGAAGTCATTTCACTCACCGGCTACATCAGCGATCGACTGTAGGGGGTCTTGTGGTTTCCCGGCGACCATTGTGGGTGTGGCTCCCGATTACGCTCCTTGGGTGCGGCGGTACTGCACCCGGCGCGATGATCTTCACGAGTGATGTCGTTCAGCGCGATACCTGTCGCACTTCAGGGGACGGCTCTCGAGAACTCTGCGTTCGGGAGCCCGTTACGACACGAGTGCGGGTGACGGTGATCGAGGATACGGACCAGAGGGTCATCTTGCATGGCGTACCTCTCGAAAACGGTACGCAAGGAACGTTACTCGGCACCCGTGACCAGAGCGGGGGGTATCTGTTCTTCGATGAGCGTCGACAAGAAAATATCGAGACCGGCTGCACGCTGCGCACGGAGCGGACTCTCGCGCTTGTAGAATCATCGGAGCTCGACGCCGGGGCGCAGATTTCGTCCTCGTGTCCCGCCCTGGTCGGTCGGGATACCGCCGTCACCATCGCGAGTGCCGCATGCGAGCCGCTGCAAGATCCGCCCGTGGAGTCTCGCCGCATCGTGCGCAGAAGGTGGGAGCCAGCTGTCGGCTGCGACGCCGACGCAGCCGCGGCTGCGGCCAGCGAATGAGTACCGCTGGGAGATTCGACGCCAACGCCTGGCTGCTGGTGGGGCGTTCAGAGCTGCTCAGCGCGCACACTATTGCAGCCTGCGGCTTCCGGGGCAGGGTGCGGCAGTGCGGCCGTCATCACGAAGAAGGCCAAGGTGACGAAGGTGGTTGCGGCATGTCGCATGCTGTCTCCCAAGGGCGCCCCTTGGCGCCACGCAGCCCCACCTTGTGACGTCTGGCTTCACCTCGCAAATTTTCGGCCTCGCGACTGTCGAACGAACGCACAACGAATCCCTATCGCGCGCTGATTCGACTCTCTTTCGCTTTCCTGCCGCGTACGCGGTTCAGCTCATCTCGCTCCGCCGCGCGAGTCGCAGGCCGTTGCGTCCCCTGCCAGTCGTGCCCATCTCTGTCGAAGACCTGGCGCAGGAATCGCCCCGTGTGGCTCGCAGGATGTCTCGCGACATCCTCGGGCGTCCCCGCGACCACGACCTCGCCGCCGCCGCTGCCCCCCTCTGGTCCCATATCGATGATCCAATCAGCCGTCTTGATGACATCGAGATTGTGTTCGATGACGAGAACCGTGTTCCCCTGGTCTGCAAATCGATGCAAGACTTGGAGTAATTGGCGCGTGTCGTGAATATGCAGACCGGTGGTCGGCTCGTCGAGAATGTAAAGAGTTTGGCCTGTGGCCCGTTTGCCGAGCTCCTTGCTGAGCTTTACCCGCTGTGCTTCGCCGCCAGACATCGTCGTTGCGGATTGCCCTAGCCTCACATAGCCGAGGCCCACATCGACCAGCGTTTGCAGCCTTCTTCGTACAGCCGGCACCGAACTGAAGAACTCACTGGCCTCCGAAACACTCATTTCGAGAACGTCCGCGATGGTCTTCCCACGGTACGATACCGTGAGGGTCTCCGGATTGTAGCGGCGCCCCTTGCAGACTTCGCAGGTCACATACACGTCGGGCAGGAAGTTCATCTCGATTTTGAGGAGACCGTCACCTTGGCAGGATTCGCACCTGCCACCCTTCACATTGAATGAGAAGCGGCCCGGACCATACCCGCGCGCCTTTGCATCCTGTGTTGCCGCAAAGAGCTTTCGGATCTCATCGAAGACACCGGTATACGTGGCCGGGTTGCTGCGTGGTGTCCTTCCGATGGGCGTCTGGTCGATATCAATGCACTTGTCGAGATGCTCGAGCCCGCACAGCTTTCCAAAGGGGAGAGGCCGCTCTCGGGTTCCAAAAAATGCCTGATCGAGAGCCTTCTGAAGTGTGTCGAGGACGAGCGAGCTCTTCCCCGAACCCGATACGCCGGTCACGCAGACCAACTTTCCTAGGGGGAGCTCGAGGGTGACATTCTGCAGATTATTTCCAGTCGCACCCTCGAGTATGATCGATGCACCGTTCCCCTTGCGGCGCTCCTCTGGAATGTCGATGACCTTCTTGCGGGCGAGGTATTGCCCCGTCAGTGAGCGGGGGCACGCCATGATCTCTTTCGGTGTGCCTGCGACCACCACCTCACCGCCGAGGACGCCAGCACCGGGGCCCATGTCTACGACGTAGTCCGACTCGAGAATGGTGTCCTCGTCGTGTTCGACCACCAGCACGGTATTCCCGAGATCACGCAGATGTTTCAGAGTGTTGAGAAGCTTCTCATTGTCGCGCTGGTGCAAGCCAATCGACGGTTCATCGAGAACGTACAGCACACCCACGAGGGCGGAGCCGATCTGCGACGCGAGCCGTATCCGCTGGGCCTCACCTCCCGAGAGGGAGCCTGCAGATCGATCGAGAGTCAGGTATTCGAGCCCGACGGCACGCAGAAATTCGAGTCGTGAACGGATCTCCTTCAGTACGGCCTTTGCAATCTTACTGTCCCGCTCATCGAGGGTCAGGTCCTCCAGGAACTGGCACGCCTGTAGAATCGACCGGCCCACGAACTGCGACAGGTTTTCGCCGCCTACGTAGACGGAGCGGGCTTCTCGCCTCAGCCGAGCACCCTCGCATCCCTTGCAAGGACGCTTCGACATGAAACGCTCCAGGTCCCACCGGATGTGGTCACTCGTCGTTTCTTGTAGTCGTCGATCGAGGTTGGGGAGCACGCCTTCGAAGCCCCGAGTGAAGCTGTACGAAGAATCGGCACTCTTTCCTTCCAGTTTGAACTTGAAGGGCTTGTCGCTTCCGTGCAGCAGGACATCTTTTGCTTTTTGCGGCAGTTTTCCCCAGGGAGTGCTCATCTTAAAGCTGAATTCTTTCGCGACTACCTCCATCAACTGCTGGTAGTAACCTCCCCACGCTCCGTTCCAGGGCTTGATCGCACCTTCTTCGAGAGAGAGTGCAGCGTCTGGTACCACGAGCTCCTCGTCGAAGTAGGCGATGTTGCCGAGGCCGGAGCAGTCGGGGCAGGCCCCCTGGGGGGCATTGAATGAGAACATGCGCGGTTCGAGCTCCGGGTAGTTGATCCCGCAGTCCACGCACGCGAAGTTTTCACTCAGCAATACCTCGGTATCGTCGCCACCTTTGTGATGGGTCACCAAGGTGACCAGTCCCCCCGCCTTTTTGAGCGCTAACTCGACCGCGTCCGCCACGCGCAGACGTGCATCCGGTTTCACGACGATGCGGTCGACGACCACATCGATGGAGTGCTTCTTCTTTCGGTCGAGGTCGAAGTCTTCTTCGAGCAGCTTGAGTTCGCCGTCGACGCGGACCCGGGCAAAACCGTCGCGCTTGAGCTCGTCGAATAGTTTTCGGTATTCACCCTTTCGGTCACGGACGATGGGTGACAGAATCGAGAGCCGAGTGCCCTCTGGCGAGGCCAATACCGCATCCACAATTTGAGTGGCCGTGCGCCCCTCGATGGGCTTGTTACAATTGTAGCAATGCACTTTGCCGATGCGGGCAAAGAGCAGTCGGAGATAGTCGTAGACCTCTGTCACGGTCGCAACGGTGGACCGAGGGTTTTTGGAGGTGGTCTTCTGCTCGATGCTGATGGTGGGCGCGAGGCCACGGATCGACTCGTAGATGG
>JBMTAX010000072.1:0-9938 GCA_049429145.1 Myxococcota bacterium | reverse complement strand
ATACCGACCATACCTGGGCTCTGCGCTGTCGTCCCAGCTACCTGCAGACGGCAGCCAACAATGGAATGTACCCGCTGCTGATGGACGGAATGAACTCTCGCATCCTTCGGAATCTCGAGCCTATGGCCCCGTGTCGCGAGAAGATTCTCGATATCCTCGGGAACTGAACCCGCCAGCGTCTGTGGCGCCGATTCCCACCTGTCACCGCTACCATGGCGAAGCGTCTACGCCCCTGCGGCGAGGCGCTTCGCCATACAAACGGATCCAATGCTGGCGATAGGGAGGGTAAGGAAGACCCCCACGCCGCACAGAATGGCTCCCAGCCCAGCCACGAAGGCGAGTGCCAGAGAGCACAGCAGCGCTTCGAGGAGATGGTTCTTCAGGATCCCCCAAGCGTCCTTGAGCGCCCCTACGCCGTCACGCTCCCCTTGCGCGACGAGCCAGAGGCCGAGGGGGACGAGCGGGGAAAGCAGCAGTCCCGGGATAACCATCAATGCGTATCCGATGCTCACAATAAGCCCACCGAGCAACGACACAATGAGCGCTGGTACGAAGGCATCAAATCCCTTGAACACGTCGGTGGGGCTCGTTGTCTCGCCCTTGCGTTCACGCTCGACGAGCCACGCGTAACCCACCAGCAATGGCCCAGTGAGAATTCCCATCCCGACGCTCCCGCCCACAGCGACCAACAGCAGCGCGACCAGGTGAGTGAGCGGAGCTTTTTTGAATAACGCGAATCCAGTCGACAGACATTCCTGCGCGAGAAGCATAGATTTTCTCCCCTGAGGGTCGAGCCACTCTCGAGCCCGCTGAAGCGGGTACACTAGGATCTGGCTTTGGCTGTCCCATTCAAAGTAAGGAACCCTCGCAGCGAGTGTACGCCTAGGTCAATCGAGCCCTGGGATTTCAGCGGCAGGGGCAAATCGATCGAAAGCGGAGAAGGCCGACGAATGCTTCTTGCAATCCTTCTTGGAGGCTCTTCCTTCTTCTGGGTGCTGCAATTCGGTCTCCGTGTCTGGACGTCACTCACTGTGGCCCGGCTGAAAGATCAGACGCCGACAACGCCGCATACATGGCCTGCGCTAAGCGTGATCATTCCGGCCCGCAACGAGGGCGACACCATCGAAGCCGCGGTGCGATCGCTCATGGCGCAGCATTATTCCCATTTGCAGGTTGTCCTCGTCGATGACCGCTCCACGGATGAAACCGCAGCGGTAATGGCGCAACTCGCCGCAGCCGATCCGCGCATCGAGATCGTTTCTGTGGACGCGCTGCCCTCTGGTTGGTTAGGCAAAGTTCACGCCCTGCAGCGGGGGCTCGAGCAGGCGAGGGGCGAGCTTCTGCTCTTCACAGATGCCGACACCCATTACGCGCCAGGCGCACTCGAACACGCGGTCGCCGTGTTTCAGCAGGAGGAGCTGGTTCATCTCACCTTGCTTCCCCATTTACAGACGACAGGGCTAGGGCAAGCGATGATGATGGCATCGTTCTTCGACGGGTATCTCGAGAGGCGAAGAGGTTCGCGTTTGCTCAGACTACCGCCGAGAGGTCCGCTCTTCGGTTTTGGTGCCTTCAACCTGGTACGACGAAGCGCGCTGGAGCAGACCTCGGGTCTTCCTTGGTTGAAACTAGACGTGGCTGACGACCTTGCTCTCGCGCGACTCATGCGTGAACAAGGCCCGGCAGGGTGTTGCGTCGCTCACGATTCTCTTTCCATCTTGTACTACCCGTCTTTGCAGGAATGTCTGCGCGGGTTTGAACGAACCGCCTTCCCACTGATTGCGCGGTTCTCCCTTTGGCGTGCGCTCGCCTACCTTGCTGCCATGAGCTGGCTTTTCTGCTCGACCACCTTGCTCGTTTTCCTCTGCGAGCCGTTCCTGAGTGCTGCAGTCTTGTTGCCTGCAGCGGTCCTCTGTTGTGCCAATGCTGTCATTGGAAAACTTCGCCTTGGGCGAACATTGCGTGGGGCTCTGCTTGAACCACTCGCCCTGTTGTTCATGGCATACGTGCTCGCCCGCTCCACCTTTTTGGGTCTTCGCCACGGAGCTGTGTTTTGGCGAGGCAGCTCTTACGCGAATGAGGAATTACGCGCTGAGCAGCGCTCGTATTATCCCTGAAAGAGCGCTGCGGTGGCTCCGGAGGCTTGCCCCGTGTGCTCTGGTCGCGCACGGGAGATTTCATTCTCTGGGTTTGTCGTGCCCGCGGCAGCACGAATCACACGCGAAGCCTTCATTCTGCATGAGGGTCGGCTGGTTGCCGCAGTGATCATCAGTCTCCTCTCGTTTTGCCATTTTGGGTCTCGTTGTGGACTGTTGCTTTCTGGAAGCATGGAATGCTTCGGGCGCAGATATTCACGAGTAGCCATGAGATTTCTCGCTTCCATGAATAACTGAAGGGAGGACCTGCCCCTTCGCGTGATGAAGGAATGGCAGAGCCGTTCCCATGCAAGGCTCTGACGAATATTTCGGTCGACGTTGAAGGGCGATAGCGCAGTCCAGTGGTGCACGGACGAACACCACCGATGAGGGCGTCTCAGCGCATGCCGGTGAAGGGGGAATAGTTCGGTGAATTCCGGAAGATCTCTCGACGAGCTCCTGGCGGCAAACGGGTAACCGACCGCAACGGACCGGTGCGAGAAGCCGTCGCCAGGACGATTGCAGTGTGCCAGCCGGCAGGGTGCCACCAGGGACCGCAAAAAAAAGACGAGGGCACACGCCTTCGTCTTGAAACGATGGTGCAGGCGGCGGCCCGCGAGGGTAGCGCGCAGGTCCGTAGGTGAACCCGCCTAGCGGGTTCGCCTCCCGCCGAGGAGGCGTTGGCTTCACCCAAAGAAAACGCCTCGCATCAGCGAGGCGTTTCCAGTTTGGTGGAGGCGGCGGGAATCGAACCCGCGTCCGAAAGCTCTCCCCAGTCGGCATCTACACGCGTAGCTCATGATTTGTTCTCTCGAGGGGCGACCATGAGCAACCTACCCTCGAGAGTTCCCGATCTATTTCTCACCGCGTGACCGACCGGGCGAGCCACGAAGCCAGCTCCACAGGTTTGCGCCAGCGACCCCGGGTCGGAGCCCCCCGGGACTGACGGCTATCTACGGGTGTTTAGGCCGCGAGAGCGAGCTCAACGTTGTCGTTGGCTTTTGTGTTTTGCCAGCGTTTTTTGACGCGGTCCGCATGACCTCCGCGACGTGCCACCGAGTGCTTCAAACCCCCGTCGAGACCAGATCGCCCCCATGGCGACCGTCGACAACTCTCTTCTCAGCATAGCCTCCTCACCGGCATCGGCAAGGCCGGTGGTCTACCACCCTCACTGCGCTGCAGGACCTGCGACGCCGACGCCATCGGGTGTGTGACAGCCGCCGTGCACAAAAAACTGGCCGGGCGGGCAGCGAGCGCTTGGCGGAATCCACGCCTTCAGGAAGTCCAGCACTTTGTCTCTATCGTGGGCCACCGATTTGTCAGCAGCTTCGAGGGAGCCCGTCTCCTGGGTATGGAGCGGCTTGCCCCCTTCGCTGACGACGACAAGCACCGGGAAGCCATGACGGAAGGGGTCGCCGAACTCCTGGTTGAGTTGATCGTTGGTGCCGCTGTCGAGGTGCACCAGCACGAAACCGTTCGAGAGTGCCTGCGCGATCTCATCATCGCGGGAGAAGAGCCTGTCGAGCGCGCGACACCACACACACCAGTTCCCGCCGAACATCGCGAGCACATGCTTGCCTTGGGAGCGGGCGCGGCTGAGGGCTGCGTCGAGTTGCTGTCGCCCATCCCCTGTCTCGTCGTAACTCGAATAGCCCTCCAGAGCAGCGCGGAGCTTTGGGCCTTGGGTCTGCGGCACCGGGTTTGGTTGCGTACCCGGAGGCCTGCATCCCGCGGCCGAGGCCGCTCCCCAGATGCCCAGCAAGGCAAGCGCCAGCGCGGCGTGCTGCCCCTTGGGAGGCGGACGACCCTCGGGCACGGCACCGTGCTCGTGCGTCGCAGAGGAGAGAACCCCGATGCGGGGCATGAGGAGGCCTCCACGTTCCCGCTCACTGTCGGCCACTGCATCGCCTGCGTCAAACCCCAGGCTACGCCGATTGCGCGGCGACGCGAGCCAGGGCCGAACCGCACCACGTCGTGGCAAAGCGCCTCGTCCGCCTCCGTACCCTCGGGTGGAGGAGCCTCAGCGAGAGCGGCCACGGCGTGTAGGCATGGCATTTGGACCTCCGCGGCTCGACGCACCCAGGAGTACCGGATGCCAAGCACGACGGGCGAGCCGCCTCGCATCTATGCCTGTGTCGATGATCGCCGGTCGTTCCTCCGCGCGCTCGCTACCCCTGCAGGTGCGTTGCTTCCGACGCGGGCGTTGGTTGCACCAGGGACCTTGATCACCGCAGTGGTCTCGACGGCCGGGCCAGGCTCGACGCTGGAACTCTCGCTAGAGGTGAGCGGTCGCCAATTGCGACGACGCAGAGATCGCCTGACGTTCGCGGGTCTTACGGTACGCTTCGCCGACCTGAGCGGGCCTTGGCTCGAGTGTGCCACGGAGGTCCTCGAGCAACGGTCCCCCTCGAGGGCTGTTGCCTCCCAAGTCACCTGCGTCATCCCCTCGGTCGCAGAATTGCACGAGTCGGTGCTGCAGCTCGTGCAGGGAGGCATCGCGGCCTTTCCCGTCGACCTCTCCCACGCAGTGCGGGGGGCGGTCGAACTTTGTTGCCTGGTGCCTTGGCCCCTCGTCTCCCTGCGGTTTCGCGCCGAGGCCTGTGGTTACCGGCACCGGGGGACCGATGGTGACCTCGAGGTGAGGCTAGCCCCGGGCGACCAGCGGGCGCGCCTCTTTCGGTTTTTGGCAGGGAACACGGGGGCCCTGGTGCATGTCAGGGAGGCACCGGAGGCTTCCTCGTGCTAGGACCGACCCTCGAAACGCGGAGTGGACCTATGGGTGCAACGAGCGACGACGAGAAGAGCGGTAAGGTCGTAAGGCTCGACTTCAAGAAGGCGCGCGAGGAGCGGGAGGCCCAAGCGGCGCCCGAAGATCCTTGGGCGGCGCAGAAGCTCGAGGCCTTCGAGCGGCTCGTCGACGATGGCATGGTGCTGGTGAATCTCGACTCCCGCACCAAAGGGGTGAACGTCCCTGAGCATCACCGGGGCGACCCGCAACTCGGTCTGAACTTCTCGCATCGCTTCTACACGGGCGACTTCGAGTACGACGAGCGGGGCCTGCGTTCGACCCTGAGCTTCCGGGGAGAACCCTACTTCTGTGACATCCCCTGGGCCGCCGTGTTCATGCTGCGGAGTCACGCCACCGATGAAGTGTTTCTGTTCCCTCCCTCGGTGCCGCCAGAGCTCGAGGACATGTTGCACCACATCGAACAGCAGCTCGCAGAGCAGCAGGGGCAAACGTCGTCGAGCGCGCCGGTAGCCTCCCTGCAAGAGGCAGGCTTCTCTCCCGAGAGCGGTCCTGGAGAGGACCAGAGTGACAGTGGTGAGGATCCCGACCCGGAAGGTCCCCCTGATCCCCGACCCGGTTTGAAGTTGGTCAAGGGCTAGCTTCGGTCGCCAGCGGCTCGGTCCCCCGTCGGCCTGTCAGGTAGGTTCAGGCACGTCGACGGCTGCGTGACCTCAGCGGCTTGGGGAAACGGGGTCGGTCTCCAGCAAGGTCGAACGTCGCTAAAGTGAGGAGCTACCCCGTTTCGCTCTCACTTGGTCTACGAGCTTGCCAATGAAGAGGCGCAGCGACGGATCGGGTTCTTGACGTCGGTTGCGTTCCAGCGACGAGAGCATCCGCTCCTGTGCATGCCGCTCGAGCAAGTTGCGCGTGCGCAAGGCGTTGGCCCCCGCAGAGGAGCGGATGACGTCGAGGAGGAACTCGCAGGCCTCGTCGGTGCCGATGGCGGCGATGCTGCGCAAACAAGCCTCCTTTACCGCGCCCTGCTCGTGGGAGTTATAGATGCGCGCGAGGCTGTCGAGGGCTTGCGGAAACGCCATGCGACGGATCCCATTGGTCCCCGCCTCCATGACACGCTCGTGCCCGTCTTCGAGAGCACGCTCGACGAGGGCGAAGGCCTCCTGTCGCTTTAGGTTGACGGCTTTCTCGACGACAAGCGCCCGGACTACGTCGTCACCACGTTCATAGATCGCTTCCAAGGGGCGGACTGCCGCGGGGTGCCCCAGCTCCCCGAGCGCTTCGATGAGGGAGGGAGGAACGTTCTCCGGATCCCCGCCGCTCGCGAGGTAATCGTCGTATTGCAGCGCCAGCAGCATCGCTTTGCGTCGCTGCACTTCCCATACGTTCTTGTGATCGCCAACGAGCCTGCCTATCGCGTCGTGGATGTCCCTGCCGCTCTCTGCTTCGATCAGGTCGCGGTGCCAGACCGGGGGGAGCTGCAGCCGACGTCGGAAATACTCCGGGAGCGCAGTAGCAGGCTCAGGCTTTGCCCCTTGTGGGGGTGACAGCTCGGTAGCGAGCATCTCGTAACGTTGACGTCTGGTGTCTTGGAGCGGCAGCTCCGCGAGGCGGTGGTAGACCTCAGCGACGCGCTGGTCGCTCTGGATTCGATTAAAGCAGCCGATGGCAGCTAGCAGCGCGTTCTCGAGGAGCTCTGTGGGGGCGCCTGCTCCCAGGCCATCTTCGGCGACCCTCAGCCAGGCGCTACCGGCCTCTTCCAAAAAGTGATTGGCATAGATGAAGCCGACCCGCCGGGCGTACTCCCCTGCCTCGCGGTAGAGGTCTGCGACCGAGTGCAACTCGCCGAGCTCGTCTGAGGCGCAGATGAAGTCGTTGTAGTACTGCATCGTGAAGAAGCGGTCGGCTTTGCCTTTCAACAGCCGGATGCAGTTGAGGTAACCCTCGGCGAGGTTCTCGTAAGAACCCTCCGCGCGACCAATCTCGATGAGGCACTGGTAGCAGCGCATCGCTCCCGCGCGATCGCCCGCGTGCTCCCTCGTGTCGGCCTCTTGCTCGAGGAGACGCGTCGCCACAGCGAGCAGAGCGGCGCCTCGATTCCGATCGCGCGCCATGGCGAGCCGACCGGCGTTGAGAGCGGCGAGCCCACTCAGATACTGCTGCCCTGTGGCTTCATGAGAGCGATGCAGCTGCTCGTACAGACTGCTCGCCAGGTCGAGCTTTCCATCTTCCTCCGCGGCGCGAGCAGCATGTCCAAACAGCGCGCCCGCTCGGTATCGGTCACAGGCTGCTGCAAGGTCACCTCCGAAGTATAAGACCCTGCCTTCATCGCGAGGGGTACCGTGCTCGGCATACAGTTCTTGGGCCGCAGGAGTGTCCAGCAAGTACTCGCGGATGCGAGCCGCGCTCAGCCCTCGACGGGTCCCGAGATACAGGTTGGCGAGTTCACGGGCCCAGTCGCTGTAGTCGGCTTCGTCCACGTGGGTGAGCCCGAGCAGCTCACGCCACGCCCTCACCCCCTCCAGCGTATCTCCATGGCTGCGCGCCTTGCGCACATTGTCCGCAATGTAGCTCACGCCCACCTCTTCATCGTCGTAGCACCTGTCGCGCCGCAAGGGTACTCTCCCCCTCGACACACACTTCACGCCTGCCGAAGGCGAGGGTTTCCCGATGCGCCTCACCCCCTCCAAGCTCTCTTCTGCGCTGTTCCTGCTTTCCATGCCTCTCGTCCCTGGCTGCGCTTGCGGTGACGTCGGTGGGTTCAGCGGGCTCACCGACCCCACAGAGCCTGACGCGGGCCCCGCGCCTCCGCCTCCCCCGGTGTTCCCGCTCGCGCCCGGCGATGAGCTGGTCATCCCTGGTCTCGGTGGGCGTACCGAACCGTGCTCCGTCGAGGGGCAATGTGACCGCGCCGCCAAGGCGACCTTCGTGATCAACGACGTTACCCTCGACGACGCGACGAACACCTGGAGCATCAACGCAGATTACGCCTACGAGGGAACCGCTGACGCCATCCCGGCTGCAGGTATCGGGCAGCTCTTCCTCTCGCGTGCGGTTCCCTTCGCCGACCTCGCGGCAGGCACACAAGTGCAGGGCACCGCCGACTTCGAGACCGTCGCAGCACCTACCGATGCCCTCACGCCAAACGGTTTCCCGTTCTTCCACTTCGAAGAGGCCTACGCGACGCGGGACGACAGCGCCTACCGCCAAGCGGCCGCGGTGTTCACCACGCGCATCCTCGAGCTCGACCCCGACGCTGAAGTGGAAAACCAGGCGGCCGAGGCGAAGCTCGAAGCCTATTTCAAGGACGAGCTCGGCGTGAACGCGATGCTGCATAAAATCCGTATCGACTATCATCCCTTTGGCTTCATCTGTGGCTGGGACGAGCGGCTCGCGGCGTGGACCGAAGGCATGGGGCGCAACGACAACGCCTTCACGGGGACCACCACTCCTCTCGCAGCGATCTTCGCCTCTCCCGTCAGACTCCTCCGCGACGACAAGCGCTACACGTGTTCGTGCAGTACCCGGCAATGTCGTGACGCCAGTGACTCTTCCCTTTGTCTGGACCCGAGTGATCCTGACCGCGGGCCCGTTCCGTGTGCTTGTCTTTCCGGCAGCGCTGCGGGCGCCGACTGCGACTGACCACCTCTCTCGAGCGCCCTCGCGACGAGGAGACGGGCGCCGGGGTACCCTCTCTGTAAGGAGCAATTCAGCATGAAGAGCGCCAACACCAATGAAGCCTGGGCCGAGCGAGGCGCGCGGGCCTTCGTCGGAAACTACCGTCCCATGCCCGCCCTCATCGTCAGCGGTGAGGGGGCACATCTCGTCGACGTCGAGGGGAACCGCTATATCGACTTCGTCTCGGGCATCGCGGTGAGCTCACTCGGGCACGGGCACCCAAAGCTCGTCGCTGCGGTGCAAGAGCAGGCCGCCCGTGTGATCCACACGGCCAACATTTTCTGGAACGAGCCCTCGATCAAGGCCGCCGAGCTCCTCATCGAGCATTCTTTCGGTGACAAAGTCTTCTTCTGCAACTCCGGGGCAGAGGCCAACGAGGCGATGCTCAAGCTCGCACGCAAGGTCTTCCACGACCGCGGCAGTGGGCGGTACGAGTTCATCGCGACCGACAAGAGCTTCCATGGTCGCACCATGGCCACTATCTCGGTGACGGGCCAGGAGAAGTATCGGGTGGGCTTCGAGCCACTGCTGCCCGGTGTGAGGCATGTGCCCTTCGGTGACCTCGGCGCTCTCGAGGCCAGCGTCACCGAGCGAACCGCCGCCATCTTGCTCGAGCCCATCCAGGGTGAGGGTGGGATTCGCATGCCCCCCCCGGGCTACTTCAAGGCAGTACGCGAGTTGTGCAACCGCCACGGCATCCTCTTGCTCATCGACGAGGTACAGAGCGGCGTCGGACGCACAGGCAAACTGTGGGCGTACGAGCACGAGGGTATCGAGCCCGACATGATGAGCGTCGCCAAAGGCATCGCCGGTGGCGTGCCTCTCGGAGCCGTCGTGACCCGCGCCGAGCTCGCCGAGCACCTCACCTTCGGCAGTCACGGCTCCACCTACGGAGGTAACCCGGTGGCCTGCGCCGCTGCATGCGCGGTGCTCGGCGAAGTCACCCAACCAGCCTTCCTCGAGCACGTCACCCGTCTCGGCGAGCACCTCCTCGACCGGCTGACATCGATGGCCAAGACCCACAAGCACGTCGCTGTAGAGGCGCGTGGGCGCGGATTATGGTGTGGTCTCGAGCTCAGCGTGGATGGGATGGCGCTTCCCCGTCGTGCTCTGCAGCGTGGTCTCATCACGAACATCATCGGGGGCAGGGTGGTGCGCGTCGCTCCCCCGCTGGTCATCGACGAGAAAACACTCGATGAGGGGCTCGATATCCTCGACGAGCTCTTGCGGGAGCTGTAGGTCATGGACGAGCGCGACGCGCTGCGCACCGTCATGGTCGAGGAGCTACGCGCTGCGTTTGGCGCGCTGCTCCTCGACGAGGATGTGGGGGCCATCCACTGCGTAGAAGGGGGGGATGTGTCGGTTTCCCGCCGCGGTCGACG
>JBMTAX010000071.1:0-9969 GCA_049429145.1 Myxococcota bacterium | reverse complement strand
AGGCAAGCAGGAGGGGCTGGCGCATGGGAGACTCCAGGGAGGCGGAAAAGGATGTGGGTACAATGCCGACAGCACTCTTGAGGAAACCCTGCCGAACACCGGCCGTAAGCCTTTGGGCCGTACCGGCGCAGAGTTCGCTCGAAAAATCAACCGCTTGGTAGATTTTATTCCCTCAAAAGATCGTAGCGATCAGCCTGTCCAGATCTGGACAGTGCCGAGTGCGTCTCCCAAAGTGCACTTTCGCACAACGATTCCGCAGGTCCGGCCGACGAACATTTTATGGAGCCAGTTCCTGCAGCCCCTCTCACCGCAGCGCGGAGCGTCAAAGCGCTCTTGGCGCTAGAGGGTCGTGCCGTCGCCGGTCGGCACCATGGCACGGTGGTGGTGGTGATCGCCGGGCGAGAGCCCGTGACGCTGCGCCTCGAGGCGGGGCGCATCAGGGTCTCGCGCGACCTGCCGGAGCGGGCGGAGCTGTGGGTCGGGTGCCGAGAACAAACGCTGGAGCGGCTGTTTGCCCATGAGACCCCCGCGGCCGAGCTCTTACAGAGCGGGGACCTGCGCATCAGCGGGGACGGCGCGTTATTCTCAGTGCTGGGACAGGCCTGTGAGTCGCCGAAGAGCGCGCTCGGGGTGCGGCTCGCAGCAGGGATTTGAGGCGTCGAGTGGCGCCGTGGAGGGAGACGATCATGACCCGTGTCAGCCCAGACCAAATGCGCGCCGCGGCGCAACTGCTGCTTCGCACCGCGGAGCAACGTTACGTCGAGAGCGATGGCAAGACCCTCAACCGCAAGCAGATCAACGACGACGCTGCAGGCCCCAAGGGAACCATACAGCAGCAAACGGCAGCCGCGCTGCGGGACCTCGGGCCCCTCGCCACGGCGAAGGACCTCCGCGCTCTTAGCGAAAGTGTGTTTGAGTCAAAGTCCATGCGGACCGCTGACCAAGACCGCGACGGTGTTATCTCGAATGAGCGCCTCATCCCGTTCCGCAACCCGACAGAGGCTGGGGACCTACCCGCCCTCGGCAGGGTCTTCTGGCAGCTCGCGGCGCTGGTACAGACGGGCGCCGCCGATCCGAAGGGCCCCATCGACCGCCCCGCGTGGCTCGACGCGCAGGTGAACACGCGGGCCGACTGAGGCGGAGGCATTCCCTCGGCCCCGGTTCGCACAGTAGCGTGCGTGCTGACGGTGGTGTTGTCGCCACCCCGAGGGAGTCGTTCTGCTCGCGGTGCTTTCGTTACTCGTGGCGTCAGTGCGTGCCTGGTGGGCGCTCCCTCCGGGCGCGCGTCGTGCCGTGAATCAGGTGGGAGCGAAGCAGATCCTCTTCACGGGGGTCGACGCCATTCCCCTCGTGTCTTTGCTCGGGGGCTCGGTGGGCGTGCTGGTCATTTTGAACAGCGCCGACCGTCTCCCCGACTTCGGGCAAGCAGAGTTCATGGGCCGCCTGCTCGTGCTGCTCATTCTGCGGGAGCTCGGTCCTGTGCTCGTGGCACTGCTCGTCGCGGCGCGCAGCGGCACCGCCATCGCCGCGGAGCT
Organism: Myxococcota bacterium; assembly: GCA_049429145.1. Taxonomy (GTDB): domain Bacteria; phylum Myxococcota; class UBA727; order UBA727; family CAYLZW01; genus JBMTAX01. Next base: position 8,434 of record JBMTAX010000071.1, on the reverse strand, counting down.
CGGCACCATGCGAAGCCGGGGGGAGATCGACGGGCTCGCTGGCGTTGGCGTCGACCCTTTGGCCTACGTGGTTCTCCCACGCGTGGTCGGTGTCGCTGTGGCCATCGTTGGACTCACCGTCGTGTTCAACCTGGTAGCCTTCGCCGCCGGGTTTCAAATCGCCGTGTTCTCTCGGCCGACACTCGACCTGTGGGCGCTCTATGAGACGCTCTTTCGCGCGATGCATCTCGACGACGTGGCGCTCTCGATCACCAAGAGCCTTCTGATGGGGGTCGCCATCGCTGGCGTATGCGCGCGGCAAGGTCTGTCGGCGAAGCGTGCCCCAACCGAGATACCGCGGGTCACGCTGCAAGCCCTCGTGAGCACCCTGTGGGTATGCGTGGTCATCGAGTTCGTGCTCACCTTCGTCTTTACGGATTTGGGCGCCCTAGCGCGCTGAGTGGCTCCCGTTGCGATCGGTCGAGGGCAAAGGAGACGCATCGATGGTGACGGCAATGCGCGAGGCAGGGCACATCCCCGAAGAGTTGCTCGGAGAGTGGCGCAGCGTCTCGTGGCCGGTTTCGGGTGGCGGGGAGGTGCGCGGACTCAACTTTGTGGTGCGCCCGGGCGACTGCGTCGTCATCACGGGGCCATCTGCGGCTGATCTCCACGCGCTTCTGCTTGCCACCATGGGCCTCGGGCCCCTAGGGGGAGGAGAGATCTCGCTGCTCGGACGGTCGATGGCGGGTCTTTTCCACGATGAGCTGATGCGCATGCGCGCCCAGGTCGCGCTCGCGAGTCCCGCGGCCCCTCTCACCGCCAACCTCAGCGTGCGACAGAACCTCGAGCTGCCGCTGGTGGTTCGCGGTGCCTCCCCCACCGAGGTGCGAGCGCGCGTCGACGCGACCCTCCGTGAGCTCGGCCTGAGAGAGCATGCCCATGAGCGTACCGGTGGCATGAGCAGCGTCGTTGAAGCGCGCGCAGAACTCGCGCGCGCGCTCGTTTGCCCGGTGCGGCTGCTCCTGCTCGATCGGCCCCTGCGAGCGTGCGAGTGGGGCGAGGCGGAGTTCCTGCTCCACCTGATCACGCAGCGCCTGCGGGAGGGTGCCGGCATCGTCGTCACCACCCAGCACCTGGGAGACCTGCACGCCGTGGCGACCCAGGTCATCGATGTGCAAGGAATGCTGACCCGTAGCGAGGCCTGAGGTAGCGTCAGCGAGTGGTCCCCTTTCGCATCCGCCACGCAGACAAAGTCGCAGCAGCGTTTATCGCAGCCACCGTGGCCGTCGTGCTCTCGGTGGTTTTCTTGGTGATCAAGGGGCAGCAGCTCTTCGCCACCCGCATTCCCTACTACACCATCTTCGACGACGCTGGCGGCGTCGCACCGGAGACTCCGGTCAAGCTCGCCGGCATCGAGGTCGGCAAGGTGCGGCGGGTCAGCCTGACCGACGACAATCGCGTGCGGGTCGATTTCGACGTGCTGGAAGCCTTCGCCGATCGAGTCCGCGCCGACCCCCCGGGAAAGCGCTGCGAGCGTGCGCTACGGGAATTGCTCGAGCGCTGCAGCTTGACGGTCCTCGAGCAAGAGGAAGCGGCCCAAGGTCAGGACGGGCAAAAGAGCTGCGCGGAACTCGAACAAGACAAGCGCCTCTGTGGCAGCCGCGTCAAGGCGTCTTTGCCCGCGGGCCTTGGCGCTTTTCTGCCGGGCGGCGGCGGCCTCGTGCTGACCGTGGGGAACCTGAAGTCGGAGCGTCTCGAGGCAGGAGGCTTCATTCCGAGCGAGGTGGAGAAGGGCGTGGGCGATGTGCTCAAGGAACTGGCGCAACAAGGTGTCGTGCAAAATGCGCAAGACATCGTCGAGCAGGTCGCCCTCCTGCTTCGACGGGTCAACGATGCGCGCGGCCCCGTATGGGAGTCTCTCGAAAATGTTCGGGTGGTGTCTGAACGCGTCCGACGAGGAGAAGGACCCGTCGGCCAAGCACTGACCACGGGCTCGCCCCTCGACAGACGCTTGAGCGCCGCCCTCGGCAAACTCGACGAGGCCATGGCATCGGTGGGACGCGCGGCGGGTAACCTCGACCGCATGACCGGCGAAGCAGATGAACGCATCGCGGCCCTGTACCGAGCCATCGACAACCTCGAAGCCTTCAGCGTCACCGCGCGGGCGGCCGTCGACGACCTGCGGCTTTTCGCGGAGGGCTCCACTGCGCTGCCAGCGAACATGAACGCCACCATCGACAACATCGACCGTAAGGTAGAGGACCTTGGGGACATCATTCGCGGGCTCAAACAGAGCTTTCCGCTGAACCTTGTCGTCGATGAGTCAACCAGGCCCGGCGGTGCGCCCGACGGTGGCGGCGACAACGAGCGGCCCCGGGGCGAGACACCGTGAACAGGCCATGGGGCCCGGGCCGTCAGCCGAGTGCCGAAGGTGCTACGTCGAGGATGAGGCCGAGCAGGAAAAGCACGCCGAAGCGTCGGGTGTGAACGAAGGCATAGGCGGAGAGGTACGTCGGCCACGCCTCGACGGGAAACTCGTCGGGACGCTCGTCAGGGCGCGGCTTGCTGTACACCCGCAACAGCTGCACGAGCGTCGGCAGCGACAGCACCACGACGAGCAGGGGCCAGCCGAGCCAGCCGATAACGATGAGGCCGAGCGTGCACACAAGCTGTCCAGCTGCCATGGCGATGACGACATAGCGCGAGAGGGCCTCGCCGAGCAGCACGGGCATGGTGCGGATGCCCTTCGCCTTGTCGGGCACGAGCTTGTCGGTGTGCTTGCCGAAGAGAACCGTAGTGGGACCTAGAGCATACACCAGGCTGATGAGAGTGACCTCGTCACTCCACACGCCTCCGGTGACGACGTAGTGGGTACCGCCCACCATCAAGGGGCCCCACACGACGAGAACCGCGGGCTCGCCGAGGCCGATGTGCTTGAGCGGCCACGTGTAGAACAACACGAAGAAGGCGCCCGCGGCGAGCAAGGTGAGCGTCACTGCGCCGGTTTGCCAGACCAGCACGCCCCCGCAGAGAAGCGCGACGCTGCCCGTGACCGCGGCGTAGACCAACATCTGCCGAAAACTCATCAGCCCATGTTCCAGGGGGTGCGGGCCGTACTGGGTGCGGAAGTAGTTGTCCTTGTCGACGCCCTTGACGTGATCAGTGAGGTCATTGACCAGGTTGTTGGTGGCGTGAGCTAGGCACAAGCCGAGCACACAGAGGGCGAAGGAGAGCGGCGAGAAAGACGCGCCTTTGAGCGCGAGCAGGCCGCCGATCACCGCAGAGACCGCCGTCATGACGAGCACCGCGGCCCGCGTGGCGACGAGCCAACGAGAAACAACATCGAGACCGTCCCACTCTGCGCGCGAAACACGGGGAATGAGACGAAGGGCCTTGAACCACATAGCCGGGGTCAACATGCGGGCTCCCAGGGTGCGAGGCGCGTCTACACCGGGGGTGCGGCAGACGAAAGCCGCGTAGAGCCGGAAGCGCGCGTGCGCCGCTCTCCCTTACTCGGATCGGTCGATCGCCCGAGGCAACAGGGTGAACGTAACCCGGGCTACAGCCGATAGGGAGGAGGTAGACTTACATCGCGCTGAAGTCGCGGTGGCACAGGGGAGATAGGCGTGTGGAGGATCGCGGCAGAGAAGAGACGACTCGAGAGCGCGCAGGGACTCTCAGCGCCCGTGGTCCGAACAGCTCAGCAGGACTGTGCGCTGAGCGAGAGCACACGAGTCGGCGACGCCTTCGAGCGGGGTGCAGCCTCGGCACAGAGCGAAGTGGCGGCACGGACGCCGCAGGGCGCCGTGGCGGCGACTGCACTCGCGTTGCGGACGGGCACCGTGGGGCTCCCCATCGACGCCGACCGCTATGGCGCCATCGTCGATGAGCTGCAACAGGCTGACTGGCGTCGTTGCGGCATCGATCCCTGGCGCTACACAGCGGACCGACTCGACGAGGAACTTGTCCTGCGTCCGCTGCGGGAGCAACCCGACGCGAGAGTGGTCCTGCACAGGCGCGCGATGACCGTGGGCCAAGCCCCTGGCGTTGACCCACAGCGCCTTGAGCTCCTCACGAAGGAAGAGGGACGGGATTATCCGGGACGGGTCTATCGAGAGCGAGGGACGAACACGCTCCACGTCGTGGGGATCCCGGGCGAGGACTGGTTTACGCAGACCCTCTTCATGTTGGCGACCGCGGAAGTGCCGCAAGAGCGCATCTTCGTCGAGGGCACGCCCGACGCTGACGGCCTCGCCGCACGGGAGCTCGACCGGACCCTCGCGGCCTATGACTTCGACAGCGTCGTGGTCGGGGTGGCCGGAGCGCTCACGCGCGCCGTGGAGAGGGAGTTACGGGTGCGAGACCAAGGCGCCCACACCGCTCGCTGCCTCGACGCCATGGGGGCGCACCTCGAGGAGCGGGTCGCGAGTGCCCGCGCCGACCGACGTGAACGTTGGGAGGGCCGACAGCACTGCTTTCAGGAGATCGTCGCGGCGAGCGCCTCCCCTGACGAGGCGATCTCGCGGATCGAATCCGAACCGGAGCTGCGCTCGGCGCTCGCCGAGCAGCTGCGCGCGGTGCGGGATGGAGCCGCCGCAGCAGACCTCCCCATGACGAGCAAGAACGGCAAAGCCGAGCACTTGACCCACCGGATCTTGCAGGTCGACGGGGAGACCCACTTGCTGCTGCATATCGGTGGCGCGCATGGCGACCTTGCCCACGCTGCGCTGAAGAGGGTCCTCGACAAGGAACCGACCCTTCGACGGGTAGGGTTCTTCGGCACCTGCGGCTCTTTCGATGGTGATCGCCTGCCCCCCGACACCGTCGTCCGCCCTGAAGGCCAAGTGCTTGCGCTAGACCCCTCCCGGCCGGCCGTTTTCCTCGAGAACGCGGTCCGCTTCGATGATGCGAAGGCGGTCAAGCACACCAACGTCTCGACCCTGCTGCAAGAGCACCAAGCCGGACTCATGCGCTTGGAGGCGACGGGCGATACCGTCGATATCGAGGGCTACCACGTCGCGCGAGCGGTAGCAGAAGCGCGTCAGGGCGGACGGGAGATCGAGCTGCGCATGCTGCTCCGGGTCTCCGACGTGGCGGATGACCCCAGCCTCGGCGCACATCGCGTCGACCGCGCCGCGACGAGCGACTACGACGGGAGGCGTGATGCCGAACAAGACGTCGTCATCGCCCTTGGTCTTGTCGATGACAGGACGTCCTCCGCTGCACAGAGGACAGCCCCATGAGCCACCGGACACACCAGCTCGACGTTGATTTGCTTGGTGGGCTCATGCAGCTGCTGGCCACACAGACGCGTGTGGCGGTCTGGTTGCCGGTCACATCGACGACGGTCTCCGATGTTGATGCGAAGACGCAACTGTCGGCCCTGCTTCGCAAGGAATCGGATGCGTTCCACCGCCTCGAAGAAGAGGTGGCGGCCAGGCGACAGAAGTTCTTCGAGGCTCGCGCGCGCGAGGACGGCGAGAATCCTGGGCAGGCGTGGTTTCTCGACGTCGCCGCAGCCGCAGGCAGAGACGCTGCCGCTCACGCCGAAGCGCGGCGCTGCCTGGAGGCGCACATCGAAGAGGTAGTGCCGCGCTGCGTGATCCTTGCCCCTGGCTCTTGCTCCGATGGCCCGCAGACCACCGTGCAGCTGCATGAAGATGGTTACGCGCTCGAGGAAAGCCCGGGGGCAGCGCTCATCGCACGGCGAGCTTATCTCGGCTTGCCCGACGACGAAGACTGGGTGCAGCCAACGCCACCACACCCTTCTCGCGACGGATGACGAGCCCTAACGCACCGACCGCTGCGCTCAGAGACCACCGCGTTTGACGGCGTCCTCGAGGGAGAACCCTGCTGCCACGGCGGTCTCGGGCTCGGTGCCGCACCGGAAGGGTGCGATGAAACTCCCCGGAATGGCCTCAAACACGCGGCTTCCGGTCCGCCCATCGACACGGGCGTAGCAGATGTCCGCCGGCTCTTCGAAGGGAGGCTCGTCCTTGCCGCGCAGGGCGTTCCCCATGAACTCGAGCCAGATGGGTAGCGACGTGCGTCCGCCCTGTTCTCTGGCTGCAAGGGGCATCGCATAGGTGTCGTAGCCAACCCACACGCTGGTGACGAGACTCGGCGTGTATCCGACGAACCACGTGTCGAAGCTGTCGTTGGTAGTGCCCGTCTTGCCCGCGACCGGTTTGTTGAGGCTGCTCGCACGGGCGGCCGTGCCCTGGGTCGCGACCTGGGTCAGGAGATAGTTGGTCAGGAACGCGTCCTGCGCATCCATCACCCGCATGGGAGGCTGCAGTAACTGCCTATAAAGACTGTCGATTTGCTCGCGATTCGACTGCCAGGGGTCATTGGGCCCCGCGTGCGCCTCGAGGACGTTGCCGTCACGGTCGATGACCCGCTTGATGAAAACGGGCTCGGGGCGAAGGCCACCCCGGGCGAAGGTGGTGTAGGCGTTCGTCAACTCCCAGGGGGTCACGCACGAGCTACCGATGGCCGTGCCCAGCTCCTCTTTGAGTTCGGTGCGTATCCCGAGGCGCTTCGCCCACGCGAGCACTTCCTTGACGCCGACACGCTGCATGGTGTGCAACGCGGGGATGTTCATGGAGTTCATGAGCGCCTCCCGCATCGTGACCTCGCCCTTGTAGTTGAGCTCGAAGTTCTGGGGCTTCCAGCTCTTGCCGATGTCGGCGTCGCGCACGGTGATGGGGGTATCGAGGACCATCGTCGCCGGCGTGAGGCCTTCGCGCACGATGGCCGCAGAATACACAATGGGCTTCATGGCCGAACCGGGTTGGCGGCATGCTTGGAAGGCGCGGTTGAACTCGCTGCCCTCGAAGGCGTATCCGCCGATCATCGACTCGACGTAGCCGCTGTGGGGGTTCATGGCGATGAGCGCCCCCTCGACGTACGGGACCTGATCGAGGGCGTATAGCGTGACGTCTTCGCGGGTGGGCAGCTGCTTCGCGATCGCTTGCCCCATGGCCATCTCCCGCAGCTCCTTGTCGGTCGCCCTCGTGACGAGGACGACGTCCCCCTCGTGCAGCACGTCCCCTACGTCGGTGACGAGGTGACTCTCCCAGTAGACATTCGGGTTCGGCTCTCGAGCCCAGCGCATACCAGCGAGGGGGATGACACCTGCGCTCTCCCCGACGGAGACGTCAGCCCACTGCCGCTTCCGGTCGACGCGGGTGACGAGCGCCAGAAGCGGCAGCCCCTCTGACGACGATGGGTCTGTGCCGTTGTGTTTGGCGAGAAGTTTCGTCGCGCGGTCCCAGTCGCGTTTGGGCACGTTGGCCACGGGGCCGCGCCACCCCTGTCGTTTGTCGACGGTGCGAATGCCCTCGGTCAGAGCCGTTTCGGCGTGTCCTTGCCGCTCGAGGTCGAGGGTGGTGTAGACTCGCAGCCCCCCTTCGTAGAGGGCCTTTTCACCATAGGTGTCGTACAGATGGCGACGAACGTGCTCCGTGAAGTAGGGAGCGGTGTCGCGAAACCGATCGTCTCGTGGGTGCACGATCTCGACGAGATTGATGCTGAGTGCCTCTTCCATTTGCGCGCGGGAAATGAACCCGTTGTCGTGCATGCGCCGTAAGACCGTACCGACACGCTGCTGGGCGGCCTTTGCATTGACGAGAGGCGAGTAGCGAGAAGGCGCTTGTGGCAACCCCGCGATGAGCGCCACCTCGGGAAGCGAGAGTTCGAAGACGTCCTTTCGGAAATAGTGTTCCGCAGCGGCCTGCACCCCGTAGGCGCCGTGACCGAGAAAGACCTGGTTGAGGTAGAGGTAGAGGATTTCTTCTTTCGTGAGCGCTGCTTCAAGACGCCGGGCGAGCACGGCTTCCTTGACCTTGCGGCCAATGGAGCGCTCGGTCGCGGCCTCAAAGCCCATGTGCTCGATGAGAAGGCTCTTCGCGAGTTGCTGCGTGATTGTGGACGTGCCCCCGATGCGGCTGGTCTTGCCGACGACGCGAAAGAGGATTGCGCGCAGGTTGCCGAGGTAATCGATGCCGCCGTGGTCGAAGAAATTCTTGTCCTCAGCGGCGATGAAGGCCTGCAAGAGCCGCTTCGGAATCCTGTCGTAGGGGACGAGAACGCGGCGCTCGTTGCCGAACTCGCCGATGAGTCGGCCGTCGACGGAATAAACACGGGTGGCGAGTTTGGGGCGATAGTCAGCGACGGTGACGATAGGTGGCAGGTCGCCGCTGGCAATGCGCAGCAGCAAGAAGCCCCCCAAGGCACCGCCGAGGAGGCCCAGGCTGACCAGGAACGCCGAGACCCGCAGTGCGCCGAGGAAGCCTCGCAGGCTGCGGCGTCCGAGGAAAACGGGCGGCTGAGCGCCGCCAGGCGAAGGGGGCGGCGGTCGCTGCACACTATCGGTACGCGCGCTTTGGCCGTTCACGGTCATCGTCTTGAGTCGAGGGCCGCCGGTGGTAGCGTCCCCGTCCATGACGATGAC
>JBMTAX010000070.1:0-10006 GCA_049429145.1 Myxococcota bacterium | reverse complement strand
CGGGTGTTTGTCTTACCCGCATCGTTCGGCGGGGCGCCCCTGACGAGCTTTGCTCGACAGGGGGAGGGTCTCGCAAGAGACCCTCCGGCGTCACGAGCCGGGTGCGCAAATCGACGAATGTCGATGTTGCCTCACCCTGCTGCTAGGGCCTACCGATGACACGCGGGCCACCTTCCACCTTCGACGACGCCTTCGTCCTCTCGCTGGTCCCCTTCGGTGATGTCGACGTCGTTGCGCGCCTGTTCACCCGCCGCGATGGCCGCATCGGCGCTTTCGCGCGGGCCGCCAAGACATCGAAGCGGCGGTTTCCCAGCGGCCTCTCGTCGCTCGCCTACGGGGTCGTTACCACTCGTGTGCGTGCTAGCGGTGAGCTGCGCGCCCTCGAGGGTTTCGATCCTGAGCCTGGCTACTTCGGTCTCGGAAGTGATCCGCTGCGATATGGGCGGGCCGCCTACTTGGCGGAGCTCGTCGAGCGGCTCTTGCCCGAGGGGGTCGCAGAGCCCGAGCTTTTCGCGACCTTGCGGCAGGCTCTTGCGTTGCTCGCCGAAGGTGCAGGGGACGCTCGGCTGCTGCGCGCGTTCGAGCTCAAGCTCCTGGCAGCGACGGGGTATCTTCCCGACCTGAATAGCTTCTGTGGCGACGGGAGTTCTGACGAGGACGCCCTTTGCTACATCGACCGCAATACGGGGGAGCTACTGACCACCGCGGGGCCGTCGCGCATCTCCTTCCCAGCGCGTGCGCGCAGGGCTGCGCTCGACTTGTACGAAAATTCCCTGACAGAGCCGCCGCAGGTCGCCACCGACGTTCTCCGCGAAGTGTCTCGACTCTTCGCCGCACATCTCCGCGCGATCGGCGTCCAGAACCTGCGGAGCGTCGAATTCTTGCGGTCTCTTCCCTCCGGCTGAACCCGCGGCTTCAGCGGCGGGCGAACCGAACGTTCCCGCCTCGTTGCGCTTGCTTGAGCAACGGATGCTGCTCCAGCTGGAACTGATACCAAGGCTCCCCGTACCCCTTCATCTTCATCTTCTTGTCGTTTTGCAGCGACAGCAGATTCGCCGTGATGTGCGGGTCTTTGTCGCCCAGGGCCTGTTGCCCCTTGCTCAAGATGTTGATGGCGCGTTCTTGATGGCCGGCTTTCCAGTGCAGGTAGGCCCAGAGGCTCCACAAAAGGCCCTGCTTCCCGTTGTAGCGCGCGGCACGTTCGAGGACCTTGTCCACCGCCTCGTAGTCCTTCTTCTTGGCGTGGATGACGGCGAGCATGCCCTGGGGCTCCCACATCCGTACGAAAGCGTTCTCTAAGTGGGGACGGGCGATCTCATGCTTCCCCTGCATGAACAAAATCGCCCCGATCTGTCCGTCGATGGACGACGCCGCGAAAAATTGCCACCGCGCAAAGCGGTGCTTGAGCGCCTCGAGTTGGCGCACAGCCCCGTCGATCTGGCGCCGCTGGATGTCCTTCTGCACTTCCACCATCCCCGCGGTCAGCTCGCGTTGGGCGCGGCGGCCGAGCAGGAAGTAGCTCACGACAGTGGCGGCGAGAGCCGGGAGGATGGCAGCGGTAGGGGACATGACGAGCCCCGTCACGAGCGCCACCAAAACACCAAGGCCAGCAGAGACGAGCAGAAAACCCATGGGCTGGGCTCTAACGGACCCCGCGTCGCTCGGCAACGGCAGACCCGCTCTGGCGCACCTCTGCTCGACGAACTGCGCCCTTACCGTCGGCGAGCTCGTTGTGGGGGCACCCCGGTGGTGCTATTTCCCTCCAAGTCTTTCATTTTGTTTGCCTCTTCGGGGTGAGCCGTGACCCGACAGCGCAATCCAGGGAGCGCCCAAGATCCCCGTGGCCCTCGCATCGAAGGGGCGAGCAAAGCCGATGCTGAGCTGGGCCTTCCCCTGGCACGGGGAGCGAGGAGCGAGCCGCTCCCGATACAGCCGCCGTCGCTGGGCCGCCTCGAATACGCAGGCCCTGACATGAGGCCGCTCCGACGCCCCCTCGGCGCCAAGACGGCGATCGGTCGCCACAACGACAACGACATCCAGCTGCTCGACCCCGAGGTCTCGAAGTCGCACCTCAGCATCGAGCAGCGGGATGGCGTATTTTGGATGATCGACTTGGAATCTGCCAACGGCACCCTCGTCAATGGCGACCCCGTGCTCGAACATCGACTGTGCGATGGCGACCTGATCCAGGTGGGAAACTCACAACTCCGCTTCTTCGTCGAGGAGCCGCCGAACCCTCCACGGAACTCGCGCTCATCGAAGACCGAGGTCGCGCGGAGTCCCGAGCGCACCGTCGTCACACTCGTTCCCTCCTCGGAGTCCCACGAGTCGACGAGCGTGTTCGCGATGCCGATGGCTGACCGCTTTGAGCCGGCGGCCAAAATCTCCGATACCGCTGCGCTTCGGAGAGATTACGAGCGGCTCAGGGTGGCCTTTGAGTTGGCCTGCAGTGTCGGACTCGAACCTGACCTGCACAAGCTCGGCGAGAAGATCCTCGAGCGAATCACCGAGGTACTCCCCGCCGACACCGCAGTCATCATGATGCGCGGAGCGAACCAACAGTTCACTTCCCTGGCCAGCATCACAGGCGCGGGACTGCCAGAAGTGCGCATACCACGTGCCATCGTCGAGCAAGTCGTGCGCACACGGGAGGCGATGCTGACCAGTGATGCTCAGCTCGACCTCGCGTTGCGATCTAGCCACACAGTCGTAGGTCAGCAGATTCGGTCAGCCCTCTGCGTCCCCCTGCTCGTGGGGCCAGACGTCGTTGGTGTGATTCACCTCTCGAGTTCTTCGGCGGCCGGTGCCTACGAACAGCGTGACCTCGAGCTGCTCCGGGCCATCGCGCAACCCGCTGCGCTCGCCATCACCAACGCGCAACTCGTCCGTCGCATTGAGGATGAGGCGATGACCCGCGCGCAGCTCTCCCGTTTCCTCTCACCCGCGTTGCTGGAGAAGGTCGTGAAGCGCGAGCTTCGCTGGGGCATGTCTGGTGATACCGTCTGGGCGAGCGTGCTCTTCTGCGACATTCGCGGTTTCACTGCCATCTCCGATGGTCAACGTCCGGATGCCGTCGTGTCGATGCTGAACGAGTACTTCGAGGCGATGGTCGAGGCGGTGTTTGAACACAATGGTGTCCTAGATAAGTTCCTCGGAGATGGCCTGATGGCGGTGTGGGGAACGCTGGAACGTGACCCCGACGACGCTGCCTCCGCGGTGCGCGCCGCACACCGTATGCGCGAGGCCCTGGAGGAGGTCGTCAACCCCGCGCGAACTCGACGAGGCGACGCTCCCCTGCGCATGGGTTGCGGGATCGCCACCGGTCGCCTGATCGCGGGGGCGATGGGCGCCAAACGTCGCCAAGATTTCACGGTGATCGGCGACACGGTGAACCTCGCCAGCCGTTTGTGCGGCGAGGCGCGCCCTGGCCAGGTGCTTGTTTGTGAGGCGACCGAGCGAGCGGCCTCGACCAGCGGCTTGCGCTTTCAGGCCTTGGAGGCGCGCCTCGTGAAGGGAGTGGCTCGGCCCGTACCGGTGTTCGAGTTCCCCAGGTAGCCTGACGGGCGAACGAAAGCGGCGCTCAGGTGTTCTGCGGCGGCGGTCGTGATAGACCACCGCGCGTGACCGCCGAGCGATGCCCCCAGTGCGATATCGTCGTCAACGCTGACGCGACCGGACAGCTGCTCCGCTGCGAGAGCTGTGGCATGCGGTTCGCCCGCGCACGGAAGGCCAAGGGCCGTCCGTCACGGAACCTTGCCGACGACGGGGAACTCGGCATTCATCCTGCGCTCGCCCGACGATACCAACGGGTGGCGCAGACGCCAGAGGCGGAGGCGCCGTCAGACCCATCACTCCGTGCAGGGCGGCATTTGCCGAGCGTTCAGCTGAGCCCATCCTTCGTCGATGAGGCCAAGTCGCCGTTCGATGTGGTGTCACCTCAGGAACCAGCAGACGACGACGCCCCAACCGCCGTTGAGTCTTTGCCCGCGGCGTTCGACAGCCCGGTGCCAGCGATGTCGTCGCTGCCCGCCGGTCGTGTGCCTCCCGCTCGCGCAAACAGCACGCGACCCTTGCGGCCGTCGCTCGAAGAGGATCCGAGAGGGCATGGCGTCGAGACGCCAGTCCAGCGCGCCGCTGGCCGAGGGCCCCGACCGACGGCCCCATTGCCCTCGCTTCCGGGCTTCGATGTCGTCGAGCAGATCGGGAAGGGCGCGATGGGGCACGTCTACAAGGCCCGCAGCATCGCCACCGGCGAGCTCGTGGCACTCAAGCTGCTCGCGCCTGATCTCGCTGCCCGCCCTGATTTCGTCGCCCGCTTTGAGCGAGAAGCAGCCGCGTTGAAGCGCGTTGATCATCCGGGTGTGGTCGCGATCATCGACAGCGGTGTTCACGAGGACCGTCACTATCTGGTGATGCGTCATGTCGAGGGTGTTTCTTTGCGGCGCATCCTCGAAGTCGAGCAATTGCCTCCTGGCCGCGCCCTCGAATTCGCTCGGCAGATCATCCAAGGTCTGGGGGCCGCGCATGACAAAGGCGTCATTCACCGAGACTTGAAACCCGAGAACATCCTCGTCGAGCGGGCAGAGAATGAAGACGACGAGCCCATCGAACGTCTCGTTCTGGTCGACTTTGGCCTGGCTGGAATCATCGATGAACACGATGACCCACATCCCAACTTGACGAAGAGCCGCATGACCATGGGCACCGTGAACTACATGGCGCCAGAGCAGCGGACCGACGCAAAGCGCGTTGACCAGCGGGCTGACCTCTATGCTGCCGGGGTCATTCTCTACGAGCTGTTGACCGGCGACCTGCCGTTAGGTCGTTTTGCCCTGCCGAGGGAAAGAGGCCTGCCTCTCCCCGAGTCTCTCGACGATTGTGTACACAAAGCCCTCGCCCGGAACCAAGACGAGCGTTTTCGGAATGCCGCCGAATTCGACCGAGCCCTCTCGCGCATACAGCAGGAACTCTCGCGTGCCGTGAGCATGGACACGCTCGTCGGGCGTACTACCGGCGAGATGGGAAGCTACAGCGGGGAAGAGGACGACTCCCTCGACACAGACCTGCCACGACGTATCCGTGGTTTGCATGACGAGGCGGACGGGGCGGGACCAGGTTCGCTCGTCGCTACTGCACCGGGCATTCATGTCGCCCCCGCCTGGGTACACCGACGTGACCTCCTCCTCGGCGTACTCGCCTTGGTCCTGGGAGCTTGCGGGGCTTTGCTGTTTGCTGGCGAACGGGTCGGCGGCAAACGCGTGACCGGACCTTCCGTGGTCGCTGAGGACATTGGCGGCGAGCGGGTCGTCACCACGCAGGCTGAACCTCGGGGAGAGTGGCGTTCGCAGTCCAAGGGGTGGGCGAGCGAGGAGAAGGTAACCCGGTACAGAGGTGAGCCAGCGCCCCCAGCGGCGCCGGCGGTATTGGCCTCGACGGTGGAATTCGAGGGGGCAGGGGTCAGCGCGAAGGTAGAACTTCCAGTGCCTACGCCAGCACCGGGCATCGACGGTCGTCAGGCGTATGCGGGACTCCTCCTCGAGTCAGACTCTCACCACGCGGTCGGTGTGCTGCGCTTCGCCGATGGCAGCTGCGGGGTCCTCGAGATGGATGATGCGGCTGCGAAGGTGGCACCGTTCCGCTGTGACGCAACGTCGCAGCCGCTCCCCGTCGTGATCAGATGTTTGCGCGACGAGGGCCGCTGTTTTGTTCAGGGCGGTAGCGCGGCGCCGGCGGAGTACCCCGTTGACCTCGGCAATGATGACCTCCACGTCGCTTTCGCCTGTGCCGGTGGAGCGTGTGACTTCGAGTCGCAGCAAGCGCAAGACAAAGCACCTTGAACTGCGTACACGTCCGTGATTCTGGAGCGTCATGCTGTCTGCCGTTGTCGTAGGGATGCACCTCACCGCTTGCAGCGCCCTGCTGATATTCGCGCTGCATCGGCTGTGGTTGCTCATCGAGTGGGCGCTGACGAAGTGGAACCAGGGGGTGACGGGCACCCGTTCTCCTCGAGGCGCAGTCCTGGCGGCAGGCCAGAGTACTCTGCTCGACACGAGTGCGGCCGCAAACTGGAACCGGGTACGCAGGTTTGTCGACGGCAGCGCCCCCTTCGTCACCGTTCAGCTGCCGCTGTACAATGAGCGAGAGGTAGCGACCCGACTCCTCGACGCAGTGGCCGCGTTTGATTGGCCGCGGGACCGGCTAGAAATCCAGGTGCTCGACGATTCTGACGACGACACCGGGCTGCGTATCGATGAGAGGGCTGCCGTATGGCGGGAGCGTGGGGTGAAAGTCGACGTGCTTCGACGCAGTTCGCGAGCCGGCTTTAAGGCAGGAGCACTCGCGCACGGTACCGAGCGAGCGCAAGGCCAGTTCATCGCAATCTTTGACGCCGACTTTGTGCCGCAGCCCGACTTTCTACAGGCTGTGATGCCTGCCTTCGACGACCAAGGTATCGACATGGTGCAGGGGCGTTGGGGCCACCTCAACCGCCACCATAGCTGGTTGACCCGGGCGCAATCGCTATTTCTCGATGCGCACTTCGCCATCGAACATCAGACCCGTTGCTGGCACGGTAGATTCTTCAATTTCAACGGCACCGCAGGGGTGTGGCGCAAGAGCGCGATCGCCCGGGCAGGAGGGTGGGAGTCCGTCACCTTGACAGAGGACCTCGACCTCTCGTTGCGTGCCCACATCGCAGGGAGCCGCTTCCTCTATCTCGACGACGTCGAGGTGCCGGCCGAGCTCCCTGCCGACGCTCGCGCGTTCAAGAGCCAACAATACCGCTGGGCCAAAGGCTCGGTGCAGACCGCACGGCGGCGATTACCGGCCCTTTGGCGTTCCGGGCTCCCGCTGGGCGTTCGTATCGACGCTACCCTGAAGCTGTTCGCGCTACTCCTCGTTACGATGCCTTCGCTGGTGTTCCTGCGCGGTGTTTCGCTCTCGGAGCCAGTTCTTCCCTATGCCGGATTTTCCCTTGGAATGGCGACGCTGCCAGCAGGGGTGCACTTTGTATTGGCGCAGCGGGTGCGACAGACATCCTGGTTTCAATGCACCCTCGCATTGCCCCTTGCCATTGGCGTCGGAGCAGCCCTGAGCCTCAATAACGCTCGGGCGGCTCTCGAGGGACTCGCAGGGGTGGGCAGTGAGGTCTTCGTGCGCACACCGAAGCAGGGCGATGCCTCGAGCCCCGTGTACCGCAGTGAGCGGCAGCCACTGACCGCCGCAGAACTCGTACTTGGGCTCTTGCACCTTGCCGCAGCCGTCCGACTTACGGGCGAAGGCGCGTGGCTGGCATCTCTCTTTTTCTGGCTATTTGGAGTGGCGCTCACGGCCCTCAGTGTGGCGTCGTCGTCGCGCCAGAGCACCGCCATTGTCTAAGCTCTATCGTCGCACCGAACAGCGCGCTCCCGAACATGACGCATCGAGGCCACCAAGCCTCTGTCCAAGCCTCCCCCATGTGCGCGCCGATGGCAGCTTCGTAGCAAAATGGCGCGGTCGCAGCGAAGGCGAGAACAGACCACGAAGACGACAATACCGCGGTCGGCATGACCCACAGCAGGTACCAAGGGTGCATCGTCGGGGAGAAGAGGAAGAACGCTGCGAAAACGTACGTCGTCGCTCGCAAAGGATCGCGACAGGAGCGAAGGAGAAGGACTGCGCATCCCAAAAAGAGGGCAAGGCAGAGAACCCGCGCAGCGAGGTGCGCATCCACGAGCAGGGGACGTGATGACGTGGCGGCGAACCCGAGCACGAACCGCGGAACGCCAGCGGTTTCGACGAGGAGGCCCGGCGGCGACGTCTGCACATGCAGGTGCGTGTACCCCTCGTGCGCTTCGTAGCGACGTATCGCGGGAGCGACGAGCCCGTGGACGAGCGCGTAGCCGGTGGGCTGCGCCTCCCACCTCGTCCCGTATTCCACGAGGCCTGCGGTGAGCTGGGTGCCTTTTGCGAGGTATGGAGACACCGGGAGCAGTACCCCGAGGGCGAGACCCGCGATGGGCAGAACAAGGCCTCTCTGTCTCGGAAGGCCCCATACCGCAAAGGTTGCCAATGGTTTGACCCCACAGGCCAAGCCGAGCGCAACTCCAGGCCACAGCGTCGAGGCGCGGAGGTGCAACGAGAGCATCACGAGTGCGACGCCCACCATGTCCACGTGGGCACCGATGACGCCCTCCACGAAAGGCAGCGGGTGCAATGCGTAGGCGAGCAGCGTCCGCGGGCAACCTCTCTGTCGGCGATAAAGGACCAAAATGATGGCGAGATGACACGCCGCGAAGCACACCCGAAAGGGGGCCTGGGGGCGGTGGAGGATGTCGCCTACCCACGCGAGTAACGCGAACAACAACTGGGAGAAGGGCGGGTATACCGCTGGGATCTCGGGGTGGTTCACCAAGGCCGAGATTCCGTCGTCAGGCGGTGGCGCGAAGGAGGCCGGGGCTACCTCGTAGGGCAACGACAAATCGACGCGAGATGCGCGCCCTTCATGGACATAACGGTAGATGTCGTCGCTTAAGGACGGCTCAGCAACGAGACCGACGACGGGGAGAAGGAACAGCGCCAAGCCACCTCGAGGTCCGATGGGCTCCCTCGAACCCGCGACAGCGATCCCCCACCCGCAAGTCGCTGCAGCCAGCAGCAGGGCGGAGACCCGGGGCCACGCGACGAGTCCGCCCGGGAGGAGCGCCGCAGCCAACATTGCACTTCCGGTCACCGCTGGTGCATACCGCGCGATGCCGGGGCACCATTTTGTGAACAGGTCGATAGCCATCTGCCTTCGGATTCCTGTGACGTGTCCCTCGCCCAGTGCGATCCAGGGTTCGCGGACCCGCGCCTCTTCGCGCTCTCGACCCCGCGCCGTCGTAGCTGGAGCGTCATGCACCGAACGCCGACGCCGTGTAAACCTCCCTGCAGGAGGCCCACGCACCAGAGGCCGCAACTGTGTGTTCCCGTCGTTGCTGGCTCCCGCCGAAACCGCTCGTCGCCATCATTGACCCCGGGGCGAGACCCCGTTTACTCTCCCCCTCACTTCCGCCATGGCGCTGCGAGTGAGAAGAGAAGAGATGGTGCGGCAAACTATCCCCGGACGCTATAGGCACTGCATCACACTGATGCTCTGCTGGATGACGACGTCGTTCGCGGTGAGCGCCGTCGCTGAACCCGGAGCGATCAAGAGCGGAGTGCGCGGGCGCGTCATCGTGGCCCCGGAGCTTTCGGGCGCGACCCATTGGCCCGCCCGCGAGGAGCACGTCACCCGGGTGACTGGTGGCGCGCGCGTTCGCCGACCGAGCGGTCACGGGGAGCCGCAGCCCCTTCTGCTCGAGCGGCTGCCGCTTGTCATCGTGCTCGAGGGGGTCCGCCACCAAGAAGCGGCTCCGCCCACCGAACTGCGCATCGAGGGGCAGCGATTTGTCCCAGCAGAAGCGGTACTGCCCCGGCCCGGCCGGCTTCGTTTGTCCAATCAACACCGTACGCTCGCCACTGTGCGCAGCTCCGCAGGCGCACTCGTCGCCACCGTTCCACCGGGAGAGTCGGTGGAGGTGGACCTCGATGAAGGCGAGCACAGCCTCTTCCTCGCCGAGTACCCGTTCGCCCGCGCACAGGTGCGCGCATTAGGTCCCTCACGGGTGCTCCCCCTCTCCCGCAACGGGGAGATCCCTGCCGTGTCCGTCGACGAGGGTGACTACCAGCTCGCCTTCTACGAAGGAGCGAAGGCCCTGCAGGTCCAGACCCTGCAGATTCCAGCGAGTCGTTACGTCGCCATCGATGGTTCTGTCTCTGCAAACGGCGTCGTGGCCGTTTCGGTGAAAGAGGGTGACCTGCAGGTGGCTGGCCCGCCACTGCTTGCGGGCCCGCCACCTGCAGGTCAGGGGCACACTCACCCTGGATGCCGGTGCGGTAAAGGTCCTGCAGAATTCAGGGAAAAGTCTGTTACCTGTGGGTATCAAGGCTGCAGGCGGGTCGTTCAAGCGCGGAGACCTGGTGGCCTGCACCGATGAACAGGGCAAGG
>JBMTAX010000069.1:0-10011 GCA_049429145.1 Myxococcota bacterium | reverse complement strand
CCGACCCAATGGGGGGGCGTTGGCCGCGCGTCGGTGGGGACGAAGCGATTCTCTCCGAGGAACCAGGGGGCTGCCTGCGCGATGTACAGGACGTCCGGACGGCCGTTGGCATCGAAATCTGCAATGACGACCCCGCGGCCATCGAAGGTGCGGGTGAGGCCGGCGTCTCCGGCGCGGTTGTAGTAACGCCCGCCTTCACGGACGAAGACATGGCTGACCTCGTGGCCGCTCATGCTGGTGTCCTCGAAAGGGGGCCAGCGGCGACTGTCGACGATGAGGTTGCGGTCTCCCGCGGCGAGGCGGCTCATGCGGTACCAGTATTCTTTGTCTGGGTCTTGACTGATGTAGCCGTTGGTGGCGAGGAGATCGACGTCCCCGTCGAGGTCGATGTCCACGAATTTTGCGCCCCACCCCCAGCCGCCATCTTTGACACCCACATCGGCCGCAATGTTGACAAAAGACCGTTTCATCGGATCGCCCGTGGGGTGGGGACGGTTGTGCCAGAGAATGTTGCCCTCGGGGATCACGGGGTGGAAGACATTGGTGACGTATATCTCCGGGTAGCCATCGTTATCGATATCTGCGAGGTCTGCATTCATTCCCTTGAATGAATCGTTGCCAATGCTCGTCGGGAAAGGGCCCCGATAGATCTCAAAATAGCTCCCACCTTGGTTTATGTAGAGCTGGTCGGGGCCAAAATCGTTGGCAAAGTACACATCGGTATAGCCATCGCCATTGATATCGGCTGTGCCTATATCGAAGGTAAATCTCGTTTCTGCGAAGCCCCAACTTTCGAGCGACTGCTCTTCGAAGTGGCCTGTTCCATCATTGAGCAGGAATCGCTTCTCGCCCCCGTTGTCAGCGTCACCCCAGCTGTTTGGCAACATGCGTCCTGCCCCAGGCGCGTCTGGCACGCGCAGGTTGTGGATGCGTGGCGCGCCGGGCACGTCCTCTTCACGGTAGTGCGTTTGGTAATAGCTGGCGAGGAGCAGATCGAGATCGCCGTCGCGGTCGGCGTCAAAGAAGGAGACAGCAAATCCGTTCATATAGTCGGGGATGCCCGAGGTGGCGGTGATGTCGATAAAACTCCGCCGTGAAGACTTGTCTGCTGGCACATTGCGGAACAACCGCGGACCTTGAGCTGCCGTTCCGACGAATAGATCGTCGTAACCATCGTTATCTACGTCAGCAAAGACACAGTCGGCTGAAAACCCGTCGATGTTGAGCTGTTCGACGACGGGAAGATGAGCGCGAGTGAAGCGGAAGTTTCCCTCGTTCCAGTACAAATGATTCGAGGCTTCGTGCCCAGCGGTGGTCAGGTAGAGGTCGAGGAGGCCATCCCGGTCGATGTCGGTGACACAGCCCGATGCCGAAACCGCTTGGAGGAATGGACGCACGTTGTCGAAGAAGGTCGAGAACCGCGCCGGCTCGTGCTCAAACTGAATGCCCGTCTGCGCGGGGCTGCGCTCGTCGAGGTGAAACGAGAGCGGTATGTGCTGGTCTGGGTAACGCTCGAACAGCAAAAAGAACACGAGGCCCACCCCGAGGCTGAGCGCCGCGGTGCGCCAGAGCATGAATCGTTGTCGTGGGCTGCGTGGCCGTGGTGCGATGGTGTCCTCAGTGGGCGAGCGCGGCAAAGCAGACAAGGGAGGCTCCATAGCGTCAGCACCGTATCGATCCGATGGCGCAGCAGCGGAAGCACGCCGCCGGTGCGGTGCCGCGATCTCTTTTTGCGCCCGAGAAGTACGGCTGCACAAACCGCATTTCCGGAATTTAGACCGGCGGCTTGCAAGAGCAACGGCCTTCCTGGCGCGGGCAGCTGATGTGTATCAACGGAGATCCGCACAGAGATCCGCACAGAGATCCGCAAAGAGATCCCACGACTTACGGACTGTAAGGGTGAGCAAGACATCCGTCTGGTTGACACGGCAGACATATGTCTGGATAAAGGAGAGGTGCTGTGATCAATCGTCAGTCGCAGAGGAGCCAACATGCCCCGTGCACCCCGAGGAGAAAGCCGCGAGCGGGTGTACGTATTCTTGCGCGATCGGCTGCTCGAGGGCGAGCCCCCGACCGTGCGCGAGGTGCAAGAAGCCATGGGTTTCTCTGCGGTCCAGACAGCGCGCGAGCATCTCGAGGCCTTGGTAGAGGACGGGCGACTGGAGAAGACCTCGGGCCGGTCGCGTGCCTACCGCTTGGCCCCGTCCGAGGGACCGCAGAGATCGTGGGTGAGCGTGCCTCTGCTGGGGCAAGTGCAGGCAGGGGCGCTCACCACAGCCGTCGAGGAGGCCGAGGGCTTTATCGGAGTGGAGACGAGGTTGCCCGCAGAGCAGCTCTTCGCACTGCGAGTGCGCGGCGAGAGCATGATCGGTGCCGGCATCCTCGATGGCGATGTCGTCGTCGTTCGTCGTCAATCCAGTGCCTCGAGCGGAGACATTGTCGTGGCTTTGGTGGGCGAAGAGGCGACCGTCAAGCGCCTGCGACTCACCCACGATCTCATAGAGCTGTTGCCGGAGAATCCGGCTTTCGTTCCGCTCTCCTTTGGAGGCGACGAGGCATCCCTCATCTTGCTCGGGAAGGTGATCGAAGTGCGTCGCGTTTTCGAGCACTGAGCACTGAGCACCAAGACGTGAACGTGCGCTGAGGAGACGCATGTCTGCTGCCATTATTCCGTTGTTCCGCGAGGAAGAACTCCCCTCGTGGCGCATCGAAAATCTATACGGACGCCTCGTCGAATTGACGGGACGAGAAGACGGGGCGCAACTCACCGCTGCGTTCAGCTTGGTGCGCCTCGCCCAAGAACAGCGTGAGCCGGTGGCATTGGTACAGCTGCGCCACCACACATTCTTTCCTCCGGATGCCAGTGCTGGAGGGATCGACCTCGATTCTCTCGTCGTCATTCGGGTGGCGGCTGCCAACGATCTCACGAGGGCCGCTGAGCAGCTTGTCCGCTCTGGGGCCTTTGGACTCGTGGTGATCGACCTCGGGGAAAATGCGCAGGTACCGATGCCACTGCTGACGCGGCTGGCAGGGCTTGCGAAGAAACACTCGTGTGCGGTGGTCTTTCTGACCACGAAGCGACCAGAGCTGCCTTCATTGGGCTCGCTTGTTTCTCTGCGAGGTGACGTGCGTTTGCATCGAGTATCGGAGCGTACCTTCGAGGTCGTTGTACGAATGACGAAGGACAAACACCGGGCCCCCAATTGGGAGCACGGAGAGGTATGTCTTGGACCGCCTGGCTTGTGTTGACGTACCGGTGTTGCCTCTGCAGTTGCTTCTTTTGCGCGAGCCTGAGCTGCGCGGCCACCCTGTCGTCGTCGTAGAAGATGACAAACCCCTCGCGCGGGTGCTCTTTGGTAACGAGGAGGCGCGCCGCCGAGGGGTACAGCGCGGAATGCGTTATGCCGCGGCCCTGTCACTCGTTCGCGATCTCCGCGCTGGTGTCGTTGGCGCACAAGAGCTGAATTCGTCGAGGGAAAAGTTGACGGAGGAACTCTTGGCCTTTTCCCCCGACGTGGAGGTGAGTCAGGAAGAGCACGGTGTGTTTTGGCTGAACGCGTCAGGGCTCGACCCGCTATTCCCCAGTTTGCGTGCCTGGGGGGAGCGCGTGCGCAACGCGCTGCTAGGGGGTGGGTTTTTTTCGACGGTGGTGATCGGTTTTAGTCGGTTTGGTTCTTGGGCCATCGCGCGTTCGCGACCGGGATTCGGGGTCATTCCCACTCGCGAGCAAGAAAGGAAAATGGCATCCCAGGTCTCGCTGGAACACCTCCTTCTGACATCAGAAGAGCATGACGCGCTGTTGCGTCTCGGGGTGGATGACGTGGGGAAGCTGGCGCGCCTCCCTGCGGCTGCGCTTCGACGACGATTCAGCCGTGAAGTTCACCATATTCATCGCATCGCGAGAGGCGAGCTGGAAGCTCCTCTACGGCCGGAGCGCCCCAGCAAGCCTGAGCAAACACGAGAACTCTTCGAGGAGTCCATCACCGATACGGAGCGCTTATTATTTTTTATCAAACGCGCCCTTGGTCCTTTGTTGCGCCGCCTTGTCGCTCGCCAAGAGTTGCTTGCCGCACTTTCGGTGCGGCTGACGCTAGAGCGCGACGAGCACAACCAACGCGGGGAGATACAAGAGACGATTCGCGCGGCGGCACCTACCCTCGACGAAGCGCAATGGATGAACCTGCTGCAGCTTCGCGTCTCCACCTTGACGTTAGGCAGAGGGGTGAGTGAGCTGCACCTCGAAGCCGAGAGTGTGCGTGCAGGTTTTTCCCAAACGCATCTCTTCTCGACTTCACCGGGTCTGCAGGGGAGGGTGCGAGATGTAGAAGCAGGGGCTCGCGCACTCGCTCGTGTACGCGCCCGGTTTGGTGAGGATGCGGTGGTACGGGCTCGACTTACCCCAGGGCATTTGCCTGAGGCGAGCTATGCATTCGAGGCCATACAAGAACTCTCTGTGCCAGAGACGACATCCCCTTCACACGCGCCGCGTCGCCTCGTGCGTCGCTTATTGGAGAAGCCGCAACCACTCCCGCCCCGTCCCAAGCATGAGCCCGATGGGTGGGTACCGCGCGGTCTCACCGAGGGGACCGTCGTCAAGATATGCGGTCCTTACGTCATTTCAGGGGGCTGGTGGCGCTCCTGGCAACAGCGCGAATATTGCTTCGCCGAGACGCAGTCGGGGGCGTTGCTCTGGCTCTATTATGATCGGCGCAAGCGGCAGTGGTTTTCACAAGGCCGAGTCGGATAGCGGGTGTGTCTCAAGATCGAACGCTTCAGGTCTCCCAGTAGGGTCCCCTCATGTCGCTGGGTACGCTTACGTTCGCTGCGCATCATCGGAGGGGAATTCACCATGCACAACCATGCTTCGCTCGCGGCTATCGTCGGAGCCCTTCTCACCGTCACCGCATGTGGGGGCGAATACCAATATGCCTCCGAGCCCACCGGCGACGAACCACTCTTCAGTTGGCAGCCCCTTGAGGTGCAGCCGGCCGCCTTCGTTCCGCGGGAGTGTGCCGACGCTGACCAGCACTTCACCGGCGACCTGACCCTCTTCGGGCAACGGTCGACTGCCGACTTGGGTGAGGTGAGTGTCCTCGAGGGCAGCCTCGTTCTCACCGGTGCAGCAGACCTTAAAGGCTTGCGTTGTTTGCGTCGGGTAGAGGGTGACGTGGTCGTTCAGGGCACAGACACGCTCCTGGACATGACCGCCTTCTCGTCGTTGCGCGAGGTCGGAGGGAGTCTCATCGTCCGCGAGAACACCGCCCTTTCCTCTCTCCGCGGCCTTGAGCAGCTTCGTCGGCTGGGCGACAGCTTGATCATCGAGCGTAATGAAAGCTTGCTCACCATCACGGAACTCGACGCGCTGGGCGGCTACCTAGAAGCGGTGCGGATTCGCGACAATGATTCGCTGCACGCGGTCCATCTCTTCGCCAGTTCGTCTGCGAGCCTGCATGTCCTCGAGGTCGCCTTCAATCCCGCTCTCGAGCGCCTCTGGGGCTTCGACGGGTCGCCGCACGGCACCCGGGTGTCTGGGAGCATCACCGTCGAGCATAACGATGCACTCGAGCGGGCGTCGCTCCCGGTTCTTTCTTTCGGGGCCGCCACCGAGAGCATCCGCGTGCAGCACAACGCCGCGTTGCTCCTCCTCGAGCTCGTCACGGGCAAGCAGACTTGGCTGCCCGGCGACCTCCTGCTCGAGGACAATCCTTCCTTGCAACGACTGGCGGGGTTCTCCTCCATCCGCCAGGTAGGCGGCCACCTTCATCTGCGCGGTAATACAAGCCTGACCACCCTTGGCGCGTTCGAGACGTTGCTGCGCATCGACGGCGACCTTTTGGTCGAGCAAAGCCACGGGCTCACCGATGTGAATCTCGGCGCATTGCGGGTCATCTACGGAAATCTCGTCGTACGCAGCAACCACGGGCTCACCTCGCTGCAGGGGCTCACTTCCCTCGCAGCCCTACGGGGAGACTTGGCGATCGAGAGAAATCCAGACCTCGACCTCTGCGACGTCGAAGTACTACAGCGCCAAGTCCAACGAGCGGCGCCGAAGACCCTGTGTGGCCGCTGATGCGCAGGTGAGACTCTTGGTGCCCGCTCTCCTCTCCTTGACCGCTTGCGCTGCAGGGCGGTGAGCGTTCACGATCGGCCTATGGCAGTCCGAGTTACCCCTGGTGCTCCGCAGAACGTCCCCAGCCAGAGTGGTGCCGGTCAGGCTCCGCTCCTGCCGGGTCAGGCGGCGCAGGTGCTGCAACAGCTCGGCCTCGTGAAGCCCGGCATGAACATCGCCCAGATCACGCAGAACCTCGTGCAGGCTCTCCATGGCCGGGGTTTCGGCAGCGCCACGGGGGCGCTTACCCAGCAGCTCGCCCAAGCGCTCTCCGCGTTTCAGCAAAACCACGGGCTCGCGGTTACCGGCCAGCTCGATCACGCGACCGCCACCCTGCTGCAACGGGAGGGGCTCCTCGGGCGCGCCGCGGGACCCGCGGGCGGTGTGCTGAACGTGAAGGACGGGTTTGAGAGCGCTCGCGCTGCGGACAACGGGGCAACGAGCACGTCCGCCAAGCCTGAAGCTGCCCAGCAGCAGCCCTCTGGGCTCGCGAAGGCCGCGGCAGAGGGATCGCAAAAGGCGATGGAGTTTCTCGCAGGCCTCTTCGGCTTCGGTGGGGGACGTTTGGCCGAGGGCGCCGCGGCGGGGGAGACGAGCCACGGGGTCCCGTCGCAGGGCGGGCCCCTCACCGACGGTGCCGGCGCCGGCGCGGGCCGCGCCACGGATGGCCGCGGCGACAACACACGCGCCAAGAATGACGGCAGCGGGCTGCTGCGCGAGCGGGCGGGCCAAACGGCGGCGTCGGGTACCCAAGAGCGCGTGCGCACCCGCACCGGCCTCAAGAACCCGACGTCCCTGGGCGTAGACGAAGAGAGCGACGACGACGAGGGGCGAGGGGGGGCCGACGGTGAGGGCGCGGGCGAGGGACAAGGCGATGGTGGGGGCGCCGACGGAGGCGAACACGATCGCGGTACCCGGAATGGGGACGCCGGAGGGCGCGAGCGCCTCTCCGGCAACGCCTCCAGCGGCGATACCCACACGGCAGATGCGCGTCGCGGACATGCCACGCTCGACGAGTACTGGGACGCCGATAGGGGGCACTATGCGATTCCTCAGGTCGCCGAGCAGTGGCGTCGCGCACTGACTCACGTGCGCAAAGACCCTGCCAGCGACAACCGCACGACGACGTATACCTGGGATGTGCGCTTTTACCGCCCCGGGGTGTATGGGCCCGGGCAGAAGGCCGAGGAGATCCTGCACCTCCTCGTCACAGAGGCCAGCGCGTTCGACCGCGCATGGGGCCGCTCCCTCGAGGCCCTGACCCGCCTCGTGGAGCGGCATGACGGCCCGGGCACTGAAGTTCCTCTGCAAGAAGACATGCTCCGCGCCATCCGACGCGCGCGTGTGCAGTGACGCGTCGTTTTCATCGAGGCGCGGGGCCCCACAGGCAGTCACGCCGTCACCTATGTTTGCGTGCAGGCCTCAGCGGTTTTGCGGAAACCCAAGATCGACCCCGCGGAAGCGAGGATCTGGCCAGCGGCTGATGACCACTTTGTTCCTCGTATAGAAGCGCACGCCATCGGGGCCGTACATGTGCAGGTCGCCGAAGAGCGAATGCTTCCAACCTCCAAATGAATAATACGACATCGGCACCGGAATTGGGACATTCACACCGACCATTCCGACGTCCACCTCGTGCTGGAACTGGCGCGCCGCCCCTCCGTCGTTCGTGAAGATAGCGGTACCATTGCCATAGGGATTGCCATGGAGCAGGGCGACAGCGTCGTCGAAGGTGTGGGCTCGCACCACCGAGAGCACGGGGCCGAATATCTCCTCGCGATAGACGCTCATCGTGGGGGTCACCTCATCGAGGAGGCAGGGGCCGAGGAAGAACCCACCCTCACGGCCGGGCACCGACAAGCCCCGCCCATCGACCAGCACCCGCGCCCCCTCTCGTGCGCCCGCGTCGACGAGACCCGCAACACGGTCGCGGTGTTGACGCGTGATGAGGGGACCCATCTGTGACGATGGATCCAGCCCGTCGCCTACCTGCAACGAGGCGATGCGCTCTTGCACCTTCGGCAGAAGCTTCGCCGCCGCGCCGGCAACGCAAACGAGCACCGAAATCGCCATGCAACGCTCGCCCGCCGAGCCATAGCTTGCGCCCACCGCAGCGTCGGCAGCCAGCTCCATATCAGCATCTGGAAGCACCACCATGTGGTTCTTCGCGCCACCAAGGGCTTGGACACGCTTCCCGTGGCGAGCGGCCGTCTCGTACACGTAGCGGGCGATCGGGGTCGACCCGACGAAGGAGATAGCGTCGACGTCAGGATGTTCCAGAAGGCGGTCTACCGCGACCTTGTCCCCGTGAACCACGTTGAGCACACCATCGGGCAGACCCGCCTGCTGAAACAGCTCGGCGCAAAGGTTCGTCACCGAAGGATCGCGTTCCGAGGGTTTGAGCACGAAGGTGTTCCCGCAGGCGATGGCGAGCGGGTACATCCACATCGGCACCATTGCGGGGAAGTTAAACGGAGTGATGCCCGCGACGACACCGACCGGTTGCCGCAGCGACCACGAGTCCACGTCGGTGGAAACATTTTCGCTGAGCTCGCCCTTGAGCAGCTGCGCGATGCCACAGGCGAACTCGACCACTTCGAGGCCTCGTTGCACCTCGCCCCGCGCGTCCGAGAGAACCTTGCCGTGCTCGAGCGTGAGCAGATGTGCGAGGTCATCCTTTCGTTGGTGCACGAGCTCCCGAAAGGCGAAGAGAATGCGTGTACGGGTCGCCAGAGAGCTGTGACGCCATTCTCGAGCGGCCTCCTTTGCGACGGCGACGGCTTTGTCGACGTCGGTCGTCTCCGCCATCACCACTTGCCGCAGCACTTCGCCGGTGGCGGGGTTGTATACGTCGCTGCGACGCGTGCCGGCCGAAGACGTGGGCTTGCCTGCGATGAAGTGAACCAAAGGGTCGGGTGCGTGGCTCATGGGACCTTCCTGCGGCTACACACCACATCGCCCCTCACCATAGGTTTCGGCGCTTCCCGGGGGGAAGCTCGCGCCAACGATGGCTCAGCTCGGAGCGCTGCCCGGTGCTGCCTGCGTGCGTGGGCACTCTTCATTCAGGCCCGTGAAGTCGAACGACGCTGCGCCACTCGCACGGGGGCGGTGGCGCAGCTATGGCGTCAGCGACGAGCAGCAGGGCACCGTTCAGGAGGGGAGCACCATCCACAGCCCCTTCGAGGCCGCCGCATGTCTGTCGAACTCTGCGCGCGACAGGGACACGGTGAGGCCCGTGTTGGGGTCGTTCACGGTGTAACGGGACGGGTTCGATGGCGGGCCCTCAAACCCGGTCACGGTCACCCAGTGGCCCGAGGGCCCGTAGCGGTGCTGGTACGACGAGCCGGGCTGCAGCCCACCAAACTTGCTCGACGGGGTGTCCATGCCGACAACGCGCCCCCCGAAGGAGTCTACCCCTACGGGCACGGGTCTTCCCGCTTGCAGGGCGCTGACCAAGTCAGCGGTGCGACCGCCTTGGGTGAAGCGCGAGGGGAGGCCTCGGTTCGTCAGGTAGCGTGCCATCCCCGCTCCGCTCGAGCCCGAGCCGGGGATGTACATCTCACTCGCCGCTTCCCGCAGGCTCGCTGCCGAGAGGGAGGGCATCTTCCCCGCCTCTCCGAGGGTCATCATGGCGGAAGCCACGCCGCAGAAACCAAAGTTGCGCGGGTGATTCAACCGATGTTGGTCAATGCGGGGGGTTTGGAGCTGTACGCCACTCCTCGTCCCGGGCGCCGTCGTCGGAGCTGCTGCGGGGGTGGAGCCCGCGGGTGCTGTCGGAGCCCCCGAGCGCTGGCTGCCCAGAGCGCCGAAGGTCTCGGGGCCTACGATTCCATCCGCCGACAGCCCGTGGCGCTGCTGGAACTCTCTCACGGCCCTCTCCGTCACGGGGCCGAAGACTCCAT
>JBMTAX010000068.1:0-10023 GCA_049429145.1 Myxococcota bacterium | reverse complement strand
GGCGGGGGGCGCGCCGCGAGCTGGGCCTCCATCATACGCTCCTCGAGGCTCGCTTTGCCGAGTCGACGAGCTGCCCAGATGAGCGCCATGGCAACGATGGTGCTGAGAAAAAGCGCCACCATCCACCAGAAGTGAGGCAAGAGTTCGTTCCACAGCTCGCGCAGTGCGGCCCTGGAGCTCCATGCCTCATCGTCATCAGCCACGGGCTCAACGAGCGGGGGGGGCGGATTGTCTACGTCTTCTGTGGCGTCGGGAGTCTCAGAGGGCAGCGGCTCTTGGAGCTCCCTTGAGAGGGGGGAGAGCGGTTGCGGCACCACCGACACCTTCCGCCACGCGCGAGAGAGGCGTTGCTCCAGGCGTCGCACCAGCGCCTGCACGTCTTTTTTGTCGACGGAGCTCTCATAGGTGAACTCACAGCGGGCCTCGGTAAGGTACTCCTGCGGCACGACGCTGCCCGGCCCCGCCTCGGTGGGCAGACCGGGTAGAGAGCTGCTGCGCGGCACGTCCACGGTTTGGTGCTGCACGTAGACACAGCCCTTCGACATGCAGCGGTCGAGGGAACAATCGGCACCGAGGGCAGCGTCGAAGGTCCGCTCGAGAACGCTTATCTCCATCAACACAGAAGGCGGCACATGGGCGCGAGGTACCGGCTGCGCCAGCAAAGAGGAAGACGACAACAGCAACACCAACGACCATCCATAGCGCATCTCAGTACACCCTCACGACGACACGCCGCAGGCGTGCGTTCCGCTCTTGTGGTGACACACTGCCCAGCTCCTCTTCAGGGACAGGCTTGGTGTCGGCGTAGCCCTCCACTCGGATTCGGCGGCGTTCGATGCCGGCCTGCTCCATGCGCTCGCGCACCGCGATGGCGCGCGCTGCAGAGAGCTCCCAGTTGCTCGGAAACAGGCCGCCGGGTGCGAGGGGGGTGCTGTCGGTGTGGCCTTCGACAGCGAAGTGGTAGCGCGTCGAATAAGGGGTCAGCGTCGCGAGCATGGAGCCGAGGGTGTCCTGAAACTCGGCGCGCACCCCCGCCTGCCCGGAATCGAAGACAACCCCGGAGTTCAAGAAAAGCTCAAGTCCGTCATCGTTCAGTCTCGTGCCCACCACTTGCTCGAGCTGCTGGGCACGGATCTTGTCGTCGATCTCTTCTTTGATCGACGACAAGCTCTCGGGGTCTTCCTCGCCCGACATCGCTTTCGTGATCTGCTGCATGCGTCCCTTGCTCATGTTCGACGCGGTGAGCAGCACCACGAAGAACAACAGCAGGTTCGTGATGAGGTC
The DNA here is from genome assembly GCA_049429145.1 of Myxococcota bacterium. Taxonomy (GTDB): domain Bacteria; phylum Myxococcota; class UBA727; order UBA727; family CAYLZW01; genus JBMTAX01. The sequence goes on along the minus strand of JBMTAX010000068.1, from coordinate 8,739 downwards.
TGCGTAGCTGAGGAGCCACCCCTCCTCGTGTCCGCGGTTGCGCCGATGCATGTCATCGCTCCATCAGCGCGACGATCTCATTCACGCTCTTCTCGCACCGCTCTAGGCAGCCGAGCCGCTCGTCGAGCAGTCCGTTGAGGAAGTGGCTGATGGGACCCGCGAAGCCCGCCCCGAAGGCGACGCCGTAGAGCGTGGCGAGGAGAGCGAGAGACATGGCCGCGCCGATGTTCAAGTTGTCGCTGCTCATATTCTTGAACAGCGAGATCATGCCGGTGATCGTGCCCACCATGCCGAAGGAGGGCCCGAGCTTCGAGAGCATCTCCCAGCTGAGGACTGCCGGCTGCCACTCCGCAATCTCGTGGTGGCGCAACTCGAGAAAGGCCTTGCCGGTGCCAGCGTCGGGGGAGCGACTCAGGATGAGCTCGAGCATCTTGCGAATGGCGGGAGACGGGCACTTCTCGGCGTGCTCCACCGCGGCGTTCCGTTTGCCGTCGAGCCACAGGCGACAGAGAAGCTCGCGGTCTTCCTCCATGCGCTTCGTGTGGCGGGAAAATCGGCGCACTCCTGGGATGAATTCGCCGAGGACGACGAACGTCCGCATCGCCGTGTGGAACGTCGAGCTCATGATTACCGCAGACAACGAACCGACGACGACCATGACGAGGGCGTGGGGATCGAAGGCGGAGATGGTCGCATCGGTGCGGTCTTTGAATCCGTACCAAATGACGAAGAAGAGCATCCCGAGACCTACGAATTGCATGTGGCGTTCTCCTCAGTTGCCTTCGGCCTGTAGCTTGTCGAGTTGTTGGCGCACCGCCGGATCGCTCTCGATCTCTTCGGCCTTCTCGTAGACCTCGATGGCGCGGGGTCGCTCGCCCATCATGAGAAGCACGGAGCCCTTGGCGCGTAGAAACTCGGGGTGCGAGGGATAGCGGGCGAGCACGAGCTCGATCCACTCGAGGGCGAGGGTGTAGTTGCCGGCGCGGGTCGCCTCTTGCACCCCTGCACGAGCCTTCGCAAGGCTGACATCGGGCGCGCTGTCGTCGATGCGCAGGCCGCGCGCGCGGTAGGCCTCGACGAGGGCGTTGTCTGCGGCGGTGGGCGGGGGTGCCACAATGCGGGTCGAGGGCAACGTCTGTACGTTCGTGTCGGTGGTCGCGTGCTCGATCACGATGCGCTGGCCCGTCGACAAGAGGGGCAGATCCACCTCGGTCAACACCTCACCGTCATTCCAGCGGACCTTCATGACCGTGCTGGTGCCGTAGGTAAACGGCCGCTGCAGCGTGTCTTCCTCCTCGAGCACTGCCTTCGATTTCGTGTCAGGCTCGATGAGGTAATAGGTGTAGTTGCGCGAAGCACAGCCGACGCTGCAGAGCGTGAGCAAAGCCGCGCCACTGGCTCTGAAGGAGCGCGGTGTGAAGGGGAAGAGCTTCATGGCAGCACCGGCAGGAGTGTGGTGTTCAAGAGCGTGAGGCCAACGCCGAACCTCAGGTTCGTGGTGGCCATGGCGAAGACGGCGAAGTTCGTGCTTGGGATGGGGACGCGCACGGTGAAGATTCCGGTGAGCAAGGGATCGAGGAGCTGAACGGGCTCCTCGCTCCCCACCGCAGTGGTGATGGCGTTCAGTGCGGCAGTCGGCACCGACACGGCGAGCTTGCCGCCGAGGCTCACGTTCAGCACATCTTGGAAAACGTACTGGTAACTGGCACCGACGCCGATCACCGGTTCGATGGCGGTCATGGTCACGCCAGCGAGGTGCTGGCCTCGGTCACCGAATTGATCGAGCACGTCGAGGGAGAGATGTTGGTTTGGGTAGACGGCGCCGTCAAAGAGCACGTGCGTCAGGCTGTCGCCGCGCAGGCGTCGGTCGAGCTCGAGGCTGTAGTTGTGGTTCACACCGCTGCGCTCCTGCGCCGACAGGTTGCGATCGAGATTCGCCGCATACAGCACGGCACCATTTTCGAGCGACACGACCTTGATCGCGATGCCACCGGGCGTCTCGTCGACGAAGAGCGCCGCCCGTGCCGGTGCACCTGCGCCACGTACGCGCGCATCGAGGGCGAGCAGCTCTGCCGTCGACGGGGGACCGGCCCTTAGCTCAAGGCGCTGCCCGATGGCGTTCACCTCGGGATTCATGCAGGCCTCACACAAACGCACGCCACCGTCCCCGAAGAGCCGCACGACCACCGCGGCTGCAGCCGTGGGGTACCAGGCCCTGGTCTCTTCAAAGGCAGGCTGGGCAGAGGCCAGCAGCACCGGGGTGATGTCGCTGAGTGCTCCCTCCTCGACGAGGGGTGCTAGGCGCTCTTCGAATCGCTCTAAGGCAGCGACGGTGGCATCTCGCTGCCCATGGGCGACGCTGGCGAGAAGAAGTCCGATGAAAAGTACGAGCGACGACGACACCCCCGATCCGGGAGGTGCGGCCCTTTTTCGCTGCCGGAGACGCGGCCTCAAAAACACAGGCTGACCTCCATGCCGACGGAGGTAACGGGAACGAAGAGCAAGAGGCCATTCAGGTGGTCTCCCACCGTCTGCAGGGTGGGCGCCGACTCGCCGTAGACCGCGATAGCGACGCGGTTGCCAAGGCGCAGGTCAAGGCCCGCCTGCGCCGCGGGATAAAACGTGGGCCCTGTATCGCCACCCAGGCTCTGATAAAGGGCGTTCAACGAGGGTTGCTGCTCCAAGAGCAGCGTTACGGGGCCATGCAGTCCGACGAGGCTGCCGCCACCGAAGAGGTAGAGATTCGGGTAGCGCAGCGAAGCCTCGCTGCCCGTCAACAAACGGTGGATGCGCCCTTGCACCATGTAGCCGCTGTAGAGCAGCGGGACATAGGTGCCTCCGACGATGAAACTGCCGGTGAAGGCCCTGCTGTGATGAAACGCGAACTCGGCGCCGGTCTGTAGCCACAACAGCGGCGGCAGAGGGATGTTCACGCCCTCATTATCGAACTCGTCGAAGCTGGGTACTCCTGGCGCAAATGCCGAGACTGCGAAACGCAGAGGGATGGTGAAGGGGCCGCGGCTGGCGAGCGCATCGAGATACTCTCGACGCGCCTGATCAGCGGTGACGAGGAAATCGCCGCTGCGCAGAAGCGGCGCTACCGAGGTGCTTGTCGTCAGCGTGCGCGCATGCACGAGGGGTAACGATTCGGTCAGCGAAACGATGCGCGCCCGCAACACGAGCGCAGGCCCCTCCGCCTCGAAGTCGAGGAAGAGGGCATAGAGCGACCCCGATTCGATGCCGAGCGCGCGCAAGGCTGCCGGCTGGTCGATCCCTTTGCCGATCACCGTTGCCCGCCTATCGGAGTGCGTCGTCACCGCATGGCAAGCAGGGCAGTGGACGAGGGTGAGGTTCGCCTCGGGGTGACGCAACAAGAGCTCGGTGAAATGATTCTCGAGCATCGCCTCGAGGCCACTGCCGTACCCGAGCGGCGCTGTCACGTCGGCGAGCACCACCGCAGTTTGTTGTCCAAATGGCGGCGCTGCTTTGTAGGCGAGCACGAGCTCATCGAGCAAATCGCTCGCATACAGATGCAGTTCACGTGCGTGCTCGTCGCGTAATCGTTCGATACGCGCGCGTCGAGCGACGTCTGCGGGCTCGCCCTCGGCCAAGACCGCGCTTGCCCCGAATACGGCTACGACGAGAGAGAAGGCGATGCGCTTCATCGCAACCACCGCCATCGACCTGTTTGGCAAACTCCGGCGTGCAACAAGGTCTCTCGCTCGCGCAAGAGCGCGAGGCTCAAAAGGGCGTCATCGTCGGTGAGACTGCCCTCTCGCCACATGCGCTCGCAGGCGAGAGGGAGTTTCTCGTCGAGGGGAAGCCCATGCAGAACCTCGAGGTCGCCGGCCGCCGGAAGGGGCGCCCGCATGTGCACTGCTGCCCCGAGTTCCTGCAGAGCGACCGCGCTCGCGGCCTGGACTTTCGCAGCGACCCGCAGGTCAGGATAGTGGGCCTCGACGAACCAGCGGGTGGCTGCAGGGGCCGCAGCCAATGCGCCTCGTGCTGACGCCGGCAACTCGCTCTGGAGCGACGAGAGCACCAGCTCGTCGCGAGCGTCGCGCAGTCCTGGTCTCACCATGGGCGGGCGGCAGACCACGGCATCTCGATCGAAAAAAGTCGTACCCCGCGCCGACGGTTTCGGCACCGCCGCGGGGAAACGCTCGTGTGCTTCTTGTTGGGAGAGGTGCTCACACTCAAGGCTCCGTTGCTCCGTGTCCCCGAACCACCGCCGTACTACAGGATCATCCACGACGCTGCTGAACAGCAGCAACGGGTACAAAAGGGGCAGCCAGAACAACTCCATCGTGACCTCAATAGCGCTGCCGGGTCGCGTGGACGGGGTCCTCGGGCGGCGCAGGTGGGCCACCCTCGGCGGGGTCGTACACGTTGTTGTTCGCAGCAGGCGGGACCTGCTCGTCGGTCGCAGGCGTCGGTGCCGGGGGTGCAGGAAGAGGAGGAGCGCCCGCGGCCTGCGCGTCGGTGTCCGTCACTTGGGCAGCAGGCTCGTCGGAGGTTGTGCCGGAAGAGTCCCCGGTCCGAGGCCCCCCGGCGCTCGGCGGACGACGACGGGTCGTGAGCCCGAGAACATCAGACCGAGCCTTGGCGTTGTAGAGGAGCTGGCTCAACTGCCCGTAGACGTCGCGAGAATAGTCACGGGTCGCCTTCGTCTCATTCCCAAAGGGGTCTCCGAGCTGCGTGGTCCAGCCGAGCTTCTCCTCTTCACGACGACCGAGGTCGAGGAGAAAGGAAACGATGCCTGAGGCACAACCTATGGTCTCGACGAAACGGGCTTGGTATCGGTCGCGAAGCAGGACCGAGCCATCTCGACCACGCACTTCCCCCTCGTGAGCGAAGACGTACTCACCGACGAGAGGCAGGCACGTGCAGGTCATACAGAACAGGAGGTCAGAGGCGACGAAAGTATCCTCTTTGATCTTGCGGCTCTTCCATTCGAGGACGAGCTCAGGTCCCTGCCCGTCGAAACTGGGCGCTTGCGCCTTGCCGGGCCGTGGCACCTCGGTTTCGACGATGGCGCCCTGGGCCGAGAAGGCCTTTGCCAAGCGACGGCAGCCCTTCTGCGCTTCCCCCACCGAAAGGTCATCACTCGAATAGCAACGCACCAGCAAGCGTGTGCCCTCGAGGTTCGTGGCCTTGGTGTCGACGAGGACTGGACGCGCGAACCCGCGCTCGGGCTGGTAGGTGGTGACGATGCAGCCGCTGCCACAGAGAAACGCCGTGGCGGCAGCGACGAACGCTTGCCGAGCGCGAGCCACAGATGACTTTCGGTCTTTCATGCAGCGCTGCACGCTACGCCGGGCGGCGGTTGGCGGAAAAGTTTTCCGTGGGTTGCAACGCACGGTGTCTCTGGCTGGACGGGTCAGTGTTGCCGTTCGTTTTCGCGGTGCCGGCCCGACCCCACGGAGTGGTCTCACGCCAAAGTGACGCGCGACGTAGCGAGACAGGGCGAGATGGGGCAAATTGGAAAAAAACCGGGCGCAGGGAAGCGCGATTCCTTCATCGTTGTACTGTGCCTCGAGGGAGTCAGCGGATGAACTCCAAGGGTCACCTTCTTCGTGTCGCGCTCTTTGGCTGGGCAATGACAAGTGCAGCGGGCTGCAGCTCGACGGAGGTAGCCAGCGAGAGCAGTGCCGCGCTCGCCTATCTCGGTATCGACCGGGTGGTGAGCGAGTGCCTCGCCTTGGGGTTTGCAGGCTTCAATGCGGCCTCGAGCGCCAACATCCCGCCGCAACAGAGCGAAGGGGAGGCATCGGGCACCCTCGCAGTCACTGGCCAGGTCGACCAAGGGGCGAGTGACAACAAAGGCATGCGCCTTGCGGTAGCGCTCACGGGGTATGCTGACGGTCCTCTCGATGATCCGAGCACGGAGACGACCGAGGCCTTCCAGGTCGTCTATGACACCGAGGAGTCGTCGCCGCTCGCGCTCGAGCTGCAGCTGCGTGACATCCCGAATGGCGCCCTCACCGGAACCCTCCTGGGCGAGGTGCGGATGGAAGGTGACCTCAGGGGGGCTCTCTTCCTCGACGTCACCTTCAGCGGTGACCTCGAGGAAGACGATAGCGGAGGTACCCGTCGCGTGGCCGGCACGACACGCGTGGCGGGGTCGGCGGAGAGTGACTACGGCACCTACGAGGTAGAGACAGAGCTATGAGCCCCTGCGAGAAGGGAAGTCGATCAGGCGCGTGCGCTGTGCCATCATTCAGCGCGGCGGTGTAGATGGCGAAGTGTAGGGTCGCTCACATCAAGCTTGGGTCGATGGATACGGTGCTCGTACCCGTCTCATCGGAGTATCCATCCAAGCCGGCCTCGGTGCAGACCGACGGGTACGACGAGATGCAGCGCATCTGCGCAGGTGCCCGCATGAAGGGCGAGGTCGTGCTCGTATGGGAAAACGCCGATGGCAGCATTGGGTACATCGCTGACCCGAGAATGCAGGGGGCGCTGAAGCGGGTGACCCGTGCCTTTTTGCAGGCAAACCTCAACCGAGAGATCACCGCACCGCAGCTCCCCCCGTTTGTCTTGCGCGAGGTCCACGACGACCTCAGCGCCCCTGAGCCCCCCGCGCCGAGCGTCATCGCGCCCTACCGCACGCACATCCCCACGCCAAATGTCGCCGCTCCCTCGTTTCCGAAGGGGAGCCAGCGCCCCTCGCGAGGGGGCGAGTTCCGCAACTACCCCATGCGCCTGCTGACCATGGTGTTCACCGACACCGTAGGCTCGACGGCGCTCAAGCAACGTCTCGGCGACCAGCCCGCCCTTGAGCTCAAGCGTTGGCACGACAGCGTCATCCGCGAGGAGCTCGAGAAGTCATTCACCGGACGCGAGGTGAGCACCGCGGGCGATTCTTTTTTCATCATCTTCGAGACCCCGTCAGAGGCAACGCGCTTTGCATTGCAGGTGCAGTCGCGCCTGCGGGCAGGGCACGGCGGCGCGCCTGCGGTGCTGAAGGACCGCATCGGCATTCACGTCGGGGAGGTCTTCTATGAAGACCATGGCTCTCCGGGGAAACTCCACGATGTGCATGGCATTCAGGTCGACAGCACCGCGCGGCTCATGAGTCTCGCCGACGCCGATCAGATCTTGATGACGCGCTTTGCCTTCGACAACGCCCAGCAGACCTTCCGCGGCACAAAGATTGACGGCATTGGGCCGATCCATTGGAACAGCTACGGTCTCTACGCCCTCAAAGGCGTCGACGCCCCCATCGAGGTGTGTGAGGTGGGCGAGGCGGGCAGAGCCTTGCTGCGCCCACCGGGGAACTCCTCGAAAGCGGAGCGCTTGCCGCGACCCGACGTGGTCTGACTCGGCATCTGCAGGTATCTGCTTTTAGCCGACGAGCTGTGCCCAGCGGCGGGCGCTGTCTTGTTGCAGGCGCTCCATATCGACACCGAGGCGTACCGCCACTTGCCACTCCTCGGCGAAGGAGGTGCCGAGAGGGGTGGGATCGTCGCTGCCAAGCACGCAGTGCACCCCAGCCCGCTGCAACGCGCGCAGCGGTGCGCAACCGGCGTGTTGTTCGAGCGCAGCGATGGCAGAGGGAATGAGCAACCGATTGCTCGAGGGGCATACCTCTAGGGTCACTCCGTCGTCGCGCAGCCGTGCAAGTACCGACTCACTACCGACGCTGTGCACGCCGTGCCCGATGCCTTGGGGCTCGAGCGAGAGAGTTCGCTCGACGCTGCTGTGGTCTTCGAATTCCCCGGCGTGCACCGTGAGGTCTTTGAAATCGGGGCGGAGCTGCTCGAGCATGTCGCGCAACGCCTCTGGCATGGGCTCTTTGTCGGCGCCTGTGACGATGCCGAGCACGTCGAGGCCGCAGAGTTCTGGTCGGTGCTCGCGCAGCACGGGCACGAGGGCGCGATAATGGGATTCGCTCTCGAAGGTACGCGAAAACCCGACGCGCACCAACATGGGGACAGGCGAGACGTGCGCAGCGTCGTCACGGCCTCCCAAGACCGCGAGCAGCACCCCGCGAGCCCTCTCGGCGAAGGTCTCCGGCGGGAGTTCACGCCACACGACGTGCTCGTGAGCGAGGAGGGTTCTCGTCATGGAAAATAGGCTGACGCGCATCTCGACGCCATCGGTCTCTGCAGCCGCCTCGAGGAACGCCAGCCGAGAGAGCTCGCGTATGGCGTCGAGGTGAACGTAGGCGCGGCGCGCGCGTTCGATGCACGCATAGAACAGAGTGGCGTCGTCGCTCGGTCCATCGAGGCGGAGCTTGGGCGCGAGCGCCTCTGCGGTGTGGTAGAGCCCGGTGGTCTCGTCCAAGAACAGCGGGTCTTTGAGGCCAAAACGAGCAGCGACGACGGCGAGGGCCGCGGCAGAATGGGATCCCTCGAGGTGGCGGTGCAGATCAACGCGCATGGAGGTGCCTAGCAGCCCACACAAAAGAGCCCAAGTGACTCATGCACGCGCGCGGGCCAAGCACCGGACCATGGCAACCCTTGCTACGGCTGCGAATGGCGACCTACCTTCCTGCGCATGCGGGAACACTTAGCCACGGCTGTACGGAGCTTTGCGCCACGAGGTAGGTATTCGTGGTTCTTTCTGGTTGTGTCATGTCTCGCCCCACCGGCCGGTGCCGCAGAACGCTCTGCCGACGCTGTTCCAAACGCGGTGCCTGCCGAGAGTTGAGTGACCGAAGTCGGCAAGGACGATGCCGAGCTCGCGACGCAACCCAATGCCGTAGACGCCACAGTGGAGCCAGCGGCGGAAGAC
>JBMTAX010000067.1:0-10055 GCA_049429145.1 Myxococcota bacterium | reverse complement strand
CGATTTTGCCTCACCCTGGTAGGGCCTCGCCTCCGCGACGCCACGGGGAGAACTCGGCGTGAAAGCCACGGTGTGTTGCGGGCAGCGACAAAGCGGGCGAAGAGTGGCAAGGTGGAGAGGCAATGAACCAAGGCACCGACAAATCCGCAGCAGTCGATCCCGGGCAGGCCCCCGCCGCTCTCCGTCGCCCTGAGGAGCTTCGCCTCTCGGCGCGTGCGTCCGCGGGTCCCGCGATCGCGTCTGTGTCCCGTCTTCGCGCCATCGGTGAGTCTCTCATCGTGTTGCCGCCGACGTCCTCACCGGGGGACCTCGAGCTCGGGGAGGATATCCTCGCTGAGGCGGAGAACGCCCTCGCGCTGGGAGAGGCGGCGGAAGCGAGACTCGCGGCCGCCTCACTGCTCCCGCCGCACGAGGGCAACAGGTTGACGTCGGGAGTGTTGGAGGAAGACCACGCCGAAGCCTGCTGCGTGTTGGCGCGATCTCACCTGATGGAGGGAGACACCAAGGCCGCGCGTGCGCTGCTCGAACCTCACCTCGACGACGCGCGCTTGGCGCTGGCAACTGCGGCGCTCTATTTGAGTGAAGGCGACCTCGACCGCTCACGGGAACGTCTCGATGTGGCGCTCGACCGTCGCCCCAAAGGCTTGCGGGAGCACTATCTCCAGGCGCTTTTTCATGCGAGCTCGGGGGACATGCATGCAGCAGCAGCTGGGTTGTCCCGTGTTGCAGCGAGTTCCCCGACCCACGCGGTGGCACGCCATCAGCTTGGGCAGCTCATCCTCGCCGACGGCGACAACGCCCGGGCCGGGACATTGTTCGAGATGTCGCTCGAGCTAGCTCCGTCGTTCCTCCCCCCTGCTCTGGCCCTCGCCGAGCTGCTCATCGACTCACGTCATTACAACGACGCCATGGGAACCCTCGCCTTCGCCATCGAGCACTCCCCGCAGGCGTTGGCTCCGCGGCTCCTGCAGCTGCGGGTGCTCCTCGAACTCGGGGAGAACGCCACCGCCTTGAACTTGGCGCGAGGCCTCAAGCAAGCCGCTGCAGACCACCCCGAGGTCGTCGCGTTGTGGGCGGAAGCGTTGCTTGGCTGCGGAAAGAGTGGCGAGGCGATCGAGGAGCTCGAGCGGCTCATCCCCCGCGTCCCTGTCGAGCAACGGGTCCGGCTGCTCCGCACCCGTGGGCGCATCGCCCTGGATCAAGAGCCTGCCGACCTCGAGGCTGCGGTCAAGTCGTTCGAGCTCGCCATCGAAGTCGCGGCACGCCCAGGGGAGCTGCGCCTCGAGCTCGCGCAGATCCACCTCGCTGCGGGCTCTCCGCGGAACGCGCAGGTGGCCCTCGAGGCCCTCGCCCGCGACCCCCGCACGGAGCTCTCGCCGTTGTTGTCGGGTGCGCTCATGGCCCGGGATCACGCGCTCTTCCCTGCGGCGAGGCAGCTCGCGGAGGCGGCCCTCGGGCGTGTCTCGGGGAGTGGCGCCAGCCAGCTGCGTGCGTTCCTGCAGTCGCTGCCGGTGGTGTGACCGAGGCTTGGGTCTCTTCCGGGGGTTGACGAGGTCAACGACTTGCGGCGACGGAACTCTCCTGCGATCGTCGCGCCCATGCGATCCAAGAGCCTTTGCGCCTCGCTCCTGCTGTCAGCCTCCTTCTTGGCGTGTGAAGGAGAGTTATCGGTACCCGTCGCGCTGCCTGTCGCAGATGCAGGCTTCGACCAGGTGCTTTTCCTGGGGGGTGAGCCGTCGGTGCAGGTCCACCTCGACGGGCGCGCATCCTGTGACCCCACGGGGGGCGCGCTGACGAGTGCGACGTGGACCATCGTCAGCGCCCCGGTCGCCCCTCCTGAGCTATCCGCGGCAGACACCCTGACTGCGAGTTTCGACGCCACAGAGCCCGGGGACTATCAGATCGCACTCCTCGTCGAGGCGGGGGATCGACAGAGCGACACAGACTTCCTCGCGGTGCGCGTCGAGCAGGGAAACGGTGACGACATCACCGTAGGTCCACCGGCCACTGACGCGTGTGGCGCTCCGCTCGACGTCGAGTGACCGCGTCTCAGCGCGGGTCCCAGGGCTTTGTGCGCGACGGGCGCTCGTCGACGACGGCAAATCGCACCTCACGCACTCGCTCATGGCCAGGGACCGCGCAGAGCCGATGGAGTAGCTCTCGTTTGCGCAATTGGACCTCATGGGCTGCTGCGGCGTTCGGCACCTGCACGATCACCACACGCTCATGGCGGTCTGCGAAGCCGACGGGACGACACAGACCCCAGAGCTCCTCGCCCAGGACGGGACGGAGCGCCTTCTCGGAAAAGCGCGCAGCTTTGCGCAACACCGCCGGCAAAGCGCTGCGTTGCCCGTCGCGGTCAAAGGCACCCGCGAGGTGCACCCTGATGTCGTTCGGGGGCAAACGCACCGCCCCCTGTGACGGAAGGTCGAGAAGTTCGCGCATGACGTCACGATCCTCGACGTCGACGCGCACGGTGCGCTGCCGGTGGGAGCGCCGCTCTCGGAGGGCACGGGTGAGCGCGCGCTGCACCAGATCAACGTCGTCATGACTGCGCGCGTACTCGGTGAGTAATGCACGCCGGGCGAGGTCCTTTGTGGAGCCCACGGCGTCTTCGAGGGGCTTTGTATGACGACCTCGTGGCACTCGCCGCCAGGCAGCTGCGGCGGCCTCGGCACAGAAGCGCGCAAGTGCAGTGCTATCGGCGAGTTCGGCGTAGCGCGAGGCGAGGAGCGCGAGTTCCTTGCGCAGCAGGTCCCGTTGCTCACTGCCGAGACGAGCAGCAGGCGCTCCGGGCCGGGTCAATTGCACCAAAGTGACCTCGATGAGCCGCGCTGCGTCGGCGCGCCGACCATCGTCGAGATGGCGCCGCAACAGAGAGAGGAGCTGGCGCGCGGTGTCCCGCTCCCTCACATCAGAGGCCATCTGGTGCCTCGGTGGAGCCAAGCGTCGGGGGAGCGCGATGGGAGGCTGCGAGAAAACTGAAGGTGAGGCCGAGCTCGACGCCGGCATAGAGTGCGGAGAAGGGTCCCACCTCGAAACTGGGGCGGCCGATCTGGCGTGCCTCCCCGATGCGCCCCCCGGTGACCCCGCGGAGCTCGGCGGTCCACGGTCCGAGTGAGTATCGCAGCGACGCCGCGCCCTGGGCCTCGGCACCTATGGCAACGGCCCCGCCTCCCTCGTTGGTGACGTCGGCAAAGGCGAAGAAGGCAGGTCCGCTGGCGACGTCGGCTTGCAGCGAAAAGCGACGCTCCCGCACGAGCACCCAGCGGGCCCCTGCTAAGGGCGTCAGGACCGTCTGGGCCGCGCTCCCTGCTGCGGGGGAGGTGGGCCCAAGGTAGCTCTTCGCCCCGAGGGTCAGGGCGAGGCGATCGACAGGGTAAAGGCGCAGGAAGCCAGTGAGGGTCGCGCCCCCCGTCGAGGGGATTCGGTTCAGCGTTCCGAGCTCACCGAGGGAGCCTTCGGCGCCGGCGAACAGCGAGAGTTCGGTGCGCGCGCCCGAGCGTGGCAGCCAGTACTCGCCGGGCGGATCGAGGAACGAGCCGCTGAGGAACTCGCGCACATCGCTCTCCAAACCCTCCCACTCGGCCTGCGCTCGGGTAGGTGCCTCTGTGACGACGACGGGCTCGACGCCATTCGCCGTGACGACGAAAGAGACGAGAAGCAGGGGGATGACCGCGGCGCTCATGACGTAGGACGGGATAGCGGCGTCGAGGGCGGAGGGGAAGGCGCACTGGCCACGGCGACGGGCAACTGCTCGAGGCGAGCGATCAGAGAGGAAGCCTCTTCCGGCGTGATCGGCGCTTTTCCGAAGCGCCCCCCTTCATAGCGCCGGAGGACCTCGACCGTGGGTTCAACCTCGCCAGCGCTCGGCCAGCGGATGGTGGCGAGCGCCTCTCGCAGCGTCTCGTCGTCGCGCAGCGGGTGACCACGCGCCGCAGCGAGCCAGCGCTCAAGAGCCTGCTCGAGCAACTGCGTAGGGGAAAGATCACCCTTGCCGCCTCTGCGCCGCAGCCGGCGCCCGAGCCACGCCGAAAACCCTATGGCAACTGCCGCAATTCCGAGCATGAGACCGCGTCGGCGTAGGCCCTCCTCATCGAGAGAAGAGAGGGAATCAGCCCCTCGCAGGGTGTCACCGAGGCGGCGCGCGAGGGCGAGCTGCTCGGCGACCGAATAGTCGAGCACTTGGTCATCCCAAAAGCGACGCACCCGCTCCCACCATTGGTCGAAACCGAGGAGTCGATCTCGGGGGGCGCTCGCGACGGGGGTAGCGTCGTCGACCACCCAGCCGCGGCCTTTGAGATACCACTCGACCCACGCGTGTGCGTTGCGCTGGGTGAAGACGACGACACCGTCTTCGGCATCGTAGGCCCCACCCTGGTAGCCGCCGATCACGCGGCTGCCGATGCCGTTGAGGCGCAGCAGCAGCGCGAAGCCCGCGGCGAAGTACTCACAATGCCCCGCCCGCTCTGAGAGCAAAAAGGCAACGAGGGGATCGGCAGCGCTCCCCGCGGGCTGCTCGAGGGTGTAGCGGAAGCCCTCGAGGAGGAACTTTCGCGTGCGGGCCACGATGTCTTCCTCGTTGGCGGCGCCGGCTCTGAGCTCCGCCGCCAAGGCGCGCACTTTGTCATCGAGGTCCTCGGGAACTCGCAGCCATCCGGCGGGGATGTCGAGGTCGAGAACGGTCTCTTCGTCTCGTCTCGTCGTGGGAACCTCGCCCGGCGCGGAGACACCACCGTGCACACGATAGCGCAGCGAAGAGCGCACCACCTCGCTGGCGTGCAGCTCGGTGCGCAGGTCGGGGTCACCGACGGACAGCTTGTCGTTGGGGTTCGTCTTCCCTCCAGAGAGGGCGTAGGCCCCACCGACGGTGCCAAGGCTGAACAGCGTCGTCCCGGCACCGGGGCTCAGGAAGACGTCGTACACCGCATTTCGCCCGTTCTCGACGAGCTGCAGTGACCGTCGAGGGGCGCGCACAGGCGCCTCGGAGCGTGCGAAGCCTTGGGAGGTAACCTCGTCGTAGACCGCGCCGCGCAGATACAGGCCGCGAAAGAAGTCCTCGTCGCTGACACCCCGAATGCGGGCCACCACCTCGTCGGAACCGATGGCACCGCGTGGTCCCCCGCGCAACGATACGCTCCCGGGCAGGCGCCTGCTCCCGTCGCTGCCGAAGGGAAAGCTGATGGAGCCAAGCCGCGGGAAGGCCACGAAGAGCACGCTCGTGCCGAGCAGCACGGCAAGGGCGATGCCTGTGGTGACGGCGAGAAAGCCGCGGGTGACGACGTCGGTACGCGCTCGCATCGCGGCGACACGGCGCGGGTCGCCATCGCTCGTGCGCTCTACACCCCGCAAGAGTTCGCGGGTCATCAGGGCCCACACGATGGCGATCGCATAGCCAAGAAAGAGCGCCGCGAAGCTCAGCCCTACGTTGAGCACCGTGCTCGCAATGACGAGCAGCAACGAGAGCAGCAGCGTCTGGAGATCATGGGCCAAGGTGGTGCGCGTCAGCAGCCGCGCGACGAGGAGCCCCATGACGGCGTAACCCCCGGCGAGCACCGCCGCCTCGACACCCCGCTGCACCACAGTGGCGACGCCGAGCCCCAAGGAGGCGAGCGCGATGAGAGTGCCACTCGTCACCGGGGCTTGCCGCTCTCGTCGCCGCATCCATGCGGACAGCGGCGGGGCGAGCAGAACGCACCAGGCGAAAGGAGAGAGGCTGCCACCGAGCAGCGCAGCGAGGAACGCGAGGGTGGTGGCGAGGGCGAGGGCCCCCTCATGTGCCGCGCCGAGGCTCATGCGGCGCTCCTCGTCGATGCCGGTGGTGACGCGCCCTCTGGCTCTGCGGGCGGCGGCAGCTCGATGAGATGGTCGACGTGCACGGGCGCGGGCCACCCGGGCGCGACGACGCCGAGACGGGCGGCTCGACGTGCGCTCCCCCCAAGTTCGGGCAGAGGCGCGGTCGGCTGCACGCGGGCGAGAGCGCTGAGCACGCAGGCACGTTGCCGAGGCCCGGTGGCCGGAGGCAGGTCGACTCCCGCGGTGCGCAAACCCACTGCGACCCCAGCGGAGAGCAGGTCCTCGAGGAGACTCCCGACGCAGGCGAGGACATGCTCGGTGAGCCCAGCCCCTCGAGCTGCCGGTGGCAAAACCGACGGGAATGGGAGCTCCAAGACCACTTCCCGCGCCCCCTGCACCTCGGTCTCTTTCGTGACGAGACGACCCGTGCGGGCCGAGCGACGCCAGTGCACCGCACGCGGATCGTCGCCGTGCGCGAAGGGGCGTAACGAATAGAAGTCATCCCCGGGCCCTCTTTGGCCAGCGGGGACGTCGCCGAGGCGAGAAAGCAGCGAGCGGGTGACGCCCGGCAGTTCGATGCGGGCAGGAAACACCTCGACCTCGACCGGAGAGTCGAAAACGATAGGTCGGGTCTTCTCAAAAAAGCCGAAGGGGTAGGTGGTGCGCGCTCGCGCCTCGGTCACGAGGTAGACCCCCCGACGACGTGGGCGGCTGGTCGCGAGCAACTCCGCCTCTGCGCCAGGGTCGAGCCGGAGGAGATAAGGAGCTTTGACGATGAGCTCATCGGCGGCGGTGCTGCGGCGTTCGAGGCGCAGGTCGAGCTCAAGTCCGAGGGAGGGCAAGCGCCGGCGCGGGTTCGTGACGACGAGGGGGAGCGGAGAGAGAGCGCCTGCACGTAGCTCCTCGGGCCGCCGCGGCACCACCCGCAGCGCCTGCAGCGAGAGCTCGCTCAATACCCCCGAGATAACGATGGCCGCCAAGATGAGGCCCCAGCCGAAATAGAGGAGGTTGTGCCCCGTGTTGATGGCGGCGCCCCCCACGGCGAGGGCGATACCGACGAGAACCTTGCCCTCACGGGTGAAGCGAAGCTGCCGCGGCGGCCGGCGCAGAAGTGACGAGAGAGGGCGCAGTCGATTCTTCACGGCGCCTTGCACCTCAGCGGGGGACAGGGGTGCGGGCGAGCAGCTCGTCGACGACGGCAGCGGCTCTCAGGCGCTCTCCGCCGGCGGCGCTGGTGCCGCGCAGCTGCAGGCGATGCAGCAGCACCGCAGGTGCGAGGTGCTTGATATCGTCGGGGAGCACATATTCGCGCCCCTCGAGGAAGGCGAAGGCCCTCGCCAAAGCCGCCCACGCGAGGGCGCCACGGGTCGAACAGCCGAGGCTCACCTCGGGGTGCTCACGGGTGCCCTGCACGAGTTCATAGAGATAGCTTGCCACGCTCTCGTCGAGGTGCAGCCCCTCGACGGTCTCTGCAAGCGTCCGTACCGTCGCTGGATCGAGCTGTGGCCTCACCTCGTCGAGGAGCGGCTCTGTGCCTCGGTGGCTCATGAGAAGTCGCCTCTCGTCGTCGGCCGGGGGATAACCGAGGCTTGTGCGCACCATGAAGCGATCGAGCTGGCTCTCAGGCAGCGGGTAGGTGCCGTGATGTTCGACGGGGTTCTGCGTCGCGATCACGCTGAAAGGACGCTCAAGCACGTGGCTCTGGTCGTCGATGGTGACCTGCCCATCGGCCATGGCCTCGAGCAGGGCTGACTGCGTCTTCGGCGAAGCGCGGTTGATCTCATCGGCCAAGACGAGATGCGCGAAGATGGGGCCCTTTTGGAAGCGCAGACTGCCATCTTTCGGGTCGAGCACCTGCACGCCGACGACGTCACTTGGCAAAAGATCGCTGGTGAACTGCACCCGCGAGAAGGTGCACCCAAACGCGCGAGCCACCGCGCGAGCCAGGGTGGTCTTGCCTACCCCTGGCACGTCCTCGAGGAGCACGTGACCTCGCGCGAGCAGCGCCGCACCCACGAGCCGCACCGCAGCAGGGTTCCCTCGCACCACGCGCCCTACTTCGTCGAGGGCCGCAAGCACACGAGTGCGAAGCGCCGGCGTCGTGGTCAGCTGATCATCAGGCATGGGAGAAGGCTAGCAGGTTGCCGGCGTTGGCGCGCAACCGCCGGTGCCCGGGGTGCGAAGGATTTGCGTCCTCTTTACGCCGGAGGAGAGGCCCATGGGTTCGACGACATGGTCATGCGCCGCAGCGACGAGCGCAGACTGCGACGTAACTTGCCGGCTGCACGTTGGACGAGGTTGGGGCGAGGCAACGGGGCGCTCGACACCGGCACGAAGCCGTGACCGAGGTCTATGCGGCACACTTGCGCGCAAATCTCGCGAGCCTCGAACCAGCCATCGGGTCTCGAGCAGTTGTCGCCTTGCAGCAGCACGCTGCCGTCGTGCCGAACGCCACGCACACGGTGGATGAGAAAGGCGCCGTTGTCTCGACGAGCGGCAACGACGGCACCGGGCAGGAGCGGTGCAGGGCCCCGGGGGGCGAGCTCCACCATCGTCCCGCCCGGGATGGAGGGCCACATGGAGCTGCCAGCAGCCCGCATACACACCGCACTGCCGCGCGCGACGGCTTCGAGGATCAGGTGCAGGGCAGCGTCGTCTCGGTTCATGGAATGCCGTCTCAGGGCTCGCTCTGCAGCCTCATCCCTTTGGGGTCTTCGGGGGTGAAGGTGACGTCGCCCACGAGGGGCAAGGCGCGCCCGCGGGACATCTTCTCGTTGGCCCTCACCTTGTGCGCGGCGAGCTCGCGCACCGCGACCGCACCGTGCCGCGAGGTGCCGTTGCACCCCGTGTGGTGGCCAGATTCGATCTCCGACTGCGCCATGCACGGGTGACACGTGCTCTTCACGTCACACGTGCCGCACTCGCTCTGGGTCGCGAAGGTGGCGCGGCGTATCTCGTCGAACCGCTTGGAACCGCGCCAGATATCGACGAGAGATGCCTCTCGCACGTTGCCCACCGCCGTGGGGAAGAAGCCACAGCCGAGCACACCGCCATCGGCGGCCAACGCGAAAGTCTCGCGCGCGGCTCCACACATCGGCGTCTCGTCGTCCATGAGGGAGCCTTCGCCGCGGCAGAATTCCTCCGCGCTGCGCTGGCGGAAATGGGCGGCGAAGTCGGGGCGGGAGAGCACCTTGCGGCGGAGCACGTCGGGGGAGACGCCGAAACGCAGCGGCGCTGGGTCGCCGTCCATCTTCGCACGCACCGACGGGTCGAGCGACCAGTCGGCCCCGAGCTCGCCGGCAAGGGCGATGAGCGCGTCGAGGTGGTCGACGTTGAAGGTCATGATGTTGCTCTTCAGCACCGTCTTCACGCCGCGCTCGTGCAAGAGGCGCAGCGCCCTCGTGCTGCGGGCCCATGAGCCGGGGATGCCGGTGAACTCGTCGTGCACCTGTGGGTCGTGGCTGTAGACCGAGATCTCTACGCTCTTGACCTTGAGGACGGCGATACGGTCAGCCTTCGCCTCGTCGATGTGGAAACCCGAGGTGTAGAGGGTGACGGAGAAGCGCTTCTTACGTGCCAGCGCCACGAGGTCGAGGAGGTCGCGACGCAAGAAGATCTCGCCACCGCTGAAGGTGAGTTCGAGCACCCCGAGCTGCTTCATCTCGTCGAAGACACGGGCGTATTCATCGAGGCTGAGGGTGCGTGCGTGAGGGGGGTGGCTCGCCTCTGACTCGTAGCAATGGGCACAGCGGAGGTTGCACTTGTTTTCGACGTAGAGCAGCGCCTGGCTCGGGTAGAGCTTGCTCCAGCGCTCTACCCGCGCGGCAGTCTCGTCGGCAAAGCGGCTGGGGCTACCGAGGGTGACGAGGGGATTCATTTTCCCTCCCCTCGGCACCTCAGCAGACCGGACGAACGTGGGCGTCCACGCAGCTCCCTCGCTGAGAGCCACTTCTGCCTCGTCCTGAGTACGCACGCTCCGGCCCCACACTGCGACGCGCTCATGGCTTCACCACAACACGCCGGCGGCCCAGAGCAGCCCCTTGGCTTCTTCTCGAGCCGCGTCATCGTCTGGAAATCGGACGGGCTGATCACGCCGCAACCGCGTGACCATCTCCTCGATCGATGCTGGCACATCACCGGAGAGCATACTTCCCCAAGCCGCCAGACGGGCGGTTCTCTCGAAAGGAGGCGGCACTTGCCCCTGCCGGGCCACTCCGAATCCCAGCTCGGCCAACGTGTCCTCTTTTGTGCCCACGAGG
>JBMTAX010000066.1:0-10078 GCA_049429145.1 Myxococcota bacterium | reverse complement strand
CCCGGACGAGCTTTGCTCGACGGGGGGCGGGTCTGGCATCAGACTCTCCGGCGGAACGAGCCGGGTGCGCCAATCGACGAATGTCGAGGTTGCCTCACCCTGCGATGCGCGGCAGTGCCTTTCATTCACCCGTGTAGAGCCCCCCCGGGCTTATCGTTCATGAGTCTCTCGAAGGGGGTCTTGTCGGTCGCCTTCTGCCATGCGTCCTCGACACGAACGCGCCCTTCCTTCACCAGTTTCATCAAAGCATCGTCCATGGTCTGCATGCCGATGGCCTTGCCGCCTTGGATCAAACTCATGATCATCGAGTTGTTGCCTTCACGAATGAGGTTGGCGAGCCCGGGGGTGCGAATCAAGATCTCATTGACAGCACACCGGCCCTTGCCGTCAGCGGTCTTGAGCAACAATTGCGAGACCACGGCCACGAGGGATTCAGAGAGCGAAAGACGCACCTGGGCCTGCTGTTCGGCGGGAAAGACGTCGATCAGTCGGTCAATGGTCTTGATGGCGCTGTTGGTGTGAAGCGTGCCGAAGACAAGTACCCCCATCTCGGCGGCGGTAATGGCCATCGAAATGGTCTCGAGGTCCCGCATCTCGCCGACAAGAACGACGTTGGCGTCCTCCCGAATCGCCGCACGGAGCGCGCTGGCAAAACTCTCGGTGTGACGGCCCACTTCACGCTGGCTAAAGACACACCGCTTGTTCGGGTGAACGAACTCGATGGGGTCTTCGATAGTGACAATGTGCTTCGCGTGCTGCTCATTGATAGCGTTGATCACCGCCGCGAGAGACGTTGATTTGCCAGAACCTGTGGGCCCGGTGACGAGGACGAGGCCCTGCTCAAGGTGGGCGAGCGTGCTGACCACAGGCGGAAGCTTCAGGTCATCGAGGGTGAGAATCTTTTCGGGGATGACGCGAAACACCGCGCCGAGGCCGTTTTGTTGCCAAAAGTAGTTCGCGCGAAATCGCGCTACGCCCGGTAACCCATAGGCGAAGTCGAGATCCCTCTCCGCCTCGAAGGTCTGCCAATGCTTCTCGAGCGAAATCTCATGGAGCATGTGTTCGAGCTCGCTGTGGCTGAGCACCGCCCAGCCCGGGACTGGCGAGATGGAGCCTTTCGCGCGAATACGAGGCTCTAGCCCCGCGGCGAGATGAAGGTCGGAGCCGCCGGTCTCCTTCAACGTTCGTAACAGCTCATCGATGCGTGCCATACAACCTCACTGGAGGAAACGAACGTCTTCGACATGACGGGTGGCCTCTTCTTTGGAGACGGTCCCGCTGCGGACGAGATCTTGGAGAGATTGATCAAGGAGCAGCATGCCCTGGGTGCGGCCGGTCTGCATCATGGAGCGAAGCTGGAAGGTCTTGTTCTCGCGAATGGTGTTCGACACCGCTTTGTTGACCTGCAGAATCTCAAGGGCCGCGACACGTCCATTGCCGTCACGGCGTGGGAGTAGACGTTGGCTGATGATGGCGCGCAATGATTCCGAGATCATCGACCGCACTTGCGCCTGCTCATTGGGCGGGAAGGCCCCCACGATTCGATTAATGGTGCGGATGGCGCTGCTCGTGTGAAGTGTGCCGAGCACAAGGTGACCGGTCTCCGCGGCGGTGAGGGCGAGAGAAATCGTCTCGAGGTCACGGAGCTCGCCAATGACGATGATATCAGGATCTTCTCGCAGGGCCGCCCTTAATGCACGAGCGAAAGATTCAGTGTGTCGATTCACCTGGCGCTGATTGACGAGACAGCGCTTCGAGGGATGAATGTATTCGATCGGGTCTTCGATGGTGAGGATGTGATCATTCCGCTCCTCATTGATGATATTCAGGAGGCTTGCCAGCGTCGTGGAATTGCCGCAGCCCGCGGGTCCAGTCACCAGCACGAGACCCTGGTGAAAGGTGGGAAGCTTCGACAAATCCGAGGGAAGCCCGAGCTGCGGGAGCGACGGCACCGAGGTGGGAACGAATCGAAAGACACCGTTGAGTCCGCTGAGGCCACGGTACACGTTGGCGCGAAAGCGTCCGAGTCCGGGGATGGCGTAGGCGAAATCGACCTGCCCTGTTTCGTCTAGAATCGCCGCCTGCGCCGGGTTCAAGGCTTCGCGCAGCAACCTCTCGGCGACACCAGCCTCGAGCTTCTCCTGGCTCATATCGGTGAGCGCGCCCGCGAGGCGAGCTTTGGGCGGCGAGCTTGGATGAAAATGCACGTCGCTGGCGCCCTGCATGGTCGCCTGACGCAACAGGGCCTCGAGGTAGGGAGCCGGGCCGGGACCGACGCTCATCTGGGGCAGCGACACTTTGCCTGTCGGCGGCCGCGGAGCGGTTTCAGCGGCCGGGGGTGGCGCGGTGTCGTACCGCGGGGGCGACGGAGCGGGCGAAGCCGAGGGCGCACTCGGTGGCTGCGCCTCGACACGTACCGGGGCCGTGGCGACTTGCGGCGCGGCTGCGTAAGCCGCCGGGGGGGGCGTGTGGGGCAGAGGGTTGAGCGGTGCCGCCGGGGCCTGCGGGGGCGGCCTCTGGGGAGGCGCGAAGGCTGGGGCGGCGCTCCCCGATGAGGTCGCCGCCACGGGCCCAGTGCTCCTCGGGGGTGGCGGCGCAAAGGGGTTCGAGGGGGAGCTTGCCGCCGGTGCTACCGGGAATGGGCGCGGTGCCGCGGACGCGGGAAAGCTGCTCGTCGGCGCCACGAAACTCCCCGTTGGCGCAGATTGACCGGAGCCTTGCGCCCCCAGTTCGCCGAGGAAGGCCTGCTGCAGCACCAGCAGCTGGTCGAGCTGGGCCGGGGTCAGGAAGCCCTTCTCCACCAGCAACTCGCCGAGGCGTTTGTGCTCGTTGCCAAAGCGCCCCTGCTCGGCGGTGGCCTCGACGAGCTGTTCCATGGTGATCAGCTTCTTGTGGACGGCGAGCCGCCCGAGGAGCATCGCATTGCCTTCGCTTGCCATGGTGCGACCTTAGCGCGGACCTGCCCGTGGGTACGAACGCGGCGCTCCCAAACGGGCGACCGCCGCACGGTGTGCCGAAGAAGGCGAACCTGGGCACCCTCAGGGCGTGGCAGCAGCGGGTTGTCAGCTGGGCCCTGGGCTGACACGAAGCCCACCATGCGAAGGTCTATTCTGCTCGCCCTGTCCGCGGTGCTGCTCCTCAACGGATGCGAGGGCTGTGACGCCTCCCCCCTGTCCGTCGTCCCGGAGCCTGGCGCGATCGCGGGTCGCATCTGTGATCCGGCCGACGCCCGGGGAATCTTCGGGGCCAGGGTATGGGTGACTCAGGTCTTCGGCGACGGCAGCGAACGCGAGCTTGAGACGGTCACCGATGGCGAAGGGTTGTTCTTGCTCGAGGGCGTGCCAGAAGGCACCTACGATTTGCAGGTGACCCGAGGCTCGTTCCGCGCCACCGTCGAGGCCGTAGAGGTGCGAGAGGCGGAGACGACAGTGCTCGATGAGAGCGCTTGTATCGAGCCTGAAGTGAGCTTCACCGTGTATGAAGGCCACGACAGCGTCGAGGATGTGCTTGCGCGCATAGGGTACTCCGTCGCCAACCTCGTGGAAACGAACCACGAGTTCGACGCACATGATGAGACCACACCGAGCTGGCTCGTCGACGAGTTTGGTGCCTACGAGCACTTCGCCGATAACGACATCCTGTTCATCAACTGCGCGGGCCACGAGTGGGCCCTCGACAACGCGAGCCCGAGTGAGGTCACGACCGTGCTCGATAACCTCCGTCGCTTCGTCAGCGAGGGGGGCTCGATTTACCTCTCTGACTGGTCCTACGACCTCCTCGAACTTCTGTACCCCGATGCGGCAGATTGGTTCGGCGACGACGAGGAGCGTGACGCTGCCCAGAAGGGGAAGGCGCAGGTGTTTGTCGGCGACGTCGTCGACGCGGACATCATCGCGATGCTCGGCCGGGAACGGGCCTCCCTCAAGTATGACCAGTCGCGCATTGCCATCCCCGTGGAGCTCGGTGTCGGCTCCCGCGCGATGATCACCGCGGACATCGTGGTCAATGGCGACGACGGCGACGAGACCCTGCAGGGCGTCCCAGTGCTCTTCGAGCACCGCCCACCCGGGGCGGCGGGTCGCGTGATCTTCACGACCTTCCACAACGGCAACGACAACACCGAGGCCATGGACGAAGTGCTCCGGGCCATCGTGTATTCACTCTGATAAAATCTGGACGGAAAATCCCTGCTCCGGGTGGGGGCAGGGAGGGGAAGAGGGGGGCGACTGGCGGGGGTCGAACCCGCATTCCAACTAGCTAGCGGCAAGCCGTGGTGGTTTGTCCGATTTAACCTACAGCCGCAGCCTCTCCGTGTCATAGGATAGCGCGCTAGCGCCCCTCCATTTCAATCACATGGGTTGCGTGACGTCTTTTTTTCGCTAACGTAGAAGTGCGGCAAGCCGAACCTACGGCCCTAAAGAGCGACCCCAGTGGTCGCTCTTTACTTGATACAAGTACTTAGCGAGCTGACCTCTAGTGTCACGTGAGGGTGCGTGAGAGGCAGAGTACACCTCCAGGCTCTGTCTCAGTTCGGAGCAGTCTGTCCAAGGACCCGTCACCGGACCCCTGCCTCGACAAGGCAGGCGCAGGCGGCAGACGAACCCATACCAACGGCGACTGACAAGCGGTGCACGCTCATTTCGGGCTGAGGCGCTCGAGGTCGCGTGCCATACAGGCATTGTCGGTGGCCTTGCGCGAAAGAGCTTGCTGGAATGCCTCGCGGGCATTCTCGCTGCGGCCGTACTTCTCGAGGTCGAGAAGGCCGATGCGACGCTGCACACACGATGGCCCCGTGAGCAGGTCCTTGATGGCGATGGCCTCGAAGTTCGCTCGCTCCTTGGCCCCGCGCTCCCCCAGCGCCTGAAGCGCGTTTCGACGCACCGCCCAGCTCTCATCGAGGGTTCTCTCCAGCAGCCGCTTGGTAACGGCATCGCTGCGCTGGTCCCCGAGCAAGTCGAGAGCCGCCGCAGGGTTCGGTTCGCCCAGGGCTGCGAAGGCGAGGCCGAGGGCTCGCTCGTCGAGTTCGCCAAGCTTCGCTGCTGCCCCATAGGCCCCGTAGGCCTCCTGCTGCCTCCCGAGCTGCACGAGAGCATGGCCACGCCACAACTCGTCGCGCAGGGTGCGTTCTGCGGGCGCGATGGCGTCGAGCTGCGCCAGCACCTCTGCGGCCTCGCCCCCGTCGATGCGCTCGAGGCTCGGCTGCCGCAGCCAGGTGAAACCGATGGCTAGGGTGGCCAAGACGACGACGAGCACCGCCGCAACCGCGAGCTGACGACCGCGCGAGGGCGCCGAGGTCGCGGGGACGGAAGGGTGTCCCGCTGCCTTGCTCGACGCCACGGTCTCCACGCGGGGAGTCGCCGGAGGAGCAGGCGCCGCGAGCGGAGCCACATGGGTCGCTGCGAGAGCCTCGCTCACGGGCGATGATGCGGGGGCCGGCGGTCGCGGAGGTGGCGGTGCCGAGGCTGCCGACCGCGCGATGGGTGCCCCGCGAGGCGCCATGCGGGCAGCGGGGCGCGCAGCGGGTCTGACCGCAGACGGAGCCCCAGCGGCGGGTGACATCGCGGGGGCAAGTCCCGGGGCCTTGGCCGAGGGAGAAGCGAACGGTGGCGCAGCGAAGGTGGGAGGCGCCGCGGGCAAGAGAGCCCCCTGCACGAGGGGTGGAGCGT
The DNA here is from genome assembly GCA_049429145.1 of Myxococcota bacterium. Classification (GTDB taxonomy): domain Bacteria; phylum Myxococcota; class UBA727; order UBA727; family CAYLZW01; genus JBMTAX01. The sequence continues at coordinate 4,412 of JBMTAX010000066.1, read as the reverse complement.
CGAGGGCGGCGGCCCCCGCGTCGAAGGCATCGAAGGCGACGTCGGGGGGAAGCCCGGTGGTAGGCGAAGAGGCGGGGGGCGCTTTGACGATGTCGCTGTCCCCGGCGAGGAAGGCGGCGAAGTCGGGGTCGTCGGCCTGACCGCCACGCTCTTGCTCGTCGAGACGGCGCATCGCCTCGAGGACGAGGAATGCCGTGGGGGCGCTCACATTGTTGCGCGTCGGACGTCGGCCGTAGTGGATGCGGAAGAAGCCCTCTTTGCGGGCCGCCACCGCGTAAAAGGCCTCTTCCCCGGCGAGAGTGCCGAACGTACAGAAGACGACCTGCCCTTCGAGGAAGCAGAGCTCGCCAGTCGTCCCCTCGATGCTCGAGAGATCGATCTCCGCATCTTTCTTCCCCATATCGAGCATATGGCAGATGTCGACGATGGACATCTGCTTCAAGGTCCCCATCACACCCGTCGGCTCGCCCACCGGGCCAGCGCCCCCGTTGTCGTCGTCAGCGAACGGATCGGCAGCACCGAAGGGATCGTTCCCCCGAACCGACGAGGACACGGCGGCAAAAGGGTCGCTCAGCGAAGAGGGCGGCGCCGCGCCGACACCCTCTTGCAGGAGTGGTTCGATCCGCCGCAGCAGGTCGTCGTAGCTTTGAGGCCGCTCCTCGGGCTTCTTTGCCAAAAGCTGCGTCGCCAGCGTCGAGATACGAGGGTCGAGCCCAGGCAGCACCGAAACGAGCGACGGCGCGGTCTCCTCGAGGTGGGCGTTCAGGACCTCGACGGGGTTGCCGCGCACGAACGGGGGAGCACCGCTGAGCAGCGCATAGAGCGTCGCGCCGAGGGAGTACATATCGCTACGGTGATCGCCAGCTCCCCCCAGGATGCGCTCGGGAGCCAAGTAAGTCATCGCGTCTGGCACCAGTCCCGCAGCGGTCAAGTCAGCAGAGCCGTCTGCGGGCCGCGCGGTACCGAACTCGGTGAGCTTCGCACGGCCGTCGACGACGACGATGTTCGCAGGTTTGATGTCGCGGTGCAGAATGCCCCCTGCCATTGCGCTCTGCAGGGCGAGACAGCAGTCGCGGACATACCCAAGCGCCTCGCGTACGGGGAGCGTACCCTCGCTCGCCAATCTGGCTTCGAGGGTGTGGCCCTCGACGTGTTCCATCACGATGTACGGGATCCCCTGGTGGCGCCCGATCTGGTACACCGCCACGACGTGAGGGGAAGACACCGTCGCCATGGCCCGGGCCTCGCTCACGAACCGTTCGACCTTCGTCCCATCGGTGGCGGCGTCTGCGTGCATCAGCTTGATCGCCACCCGGCGCCCGAGCATCTCGTCGACAGCTTCGTAGACCTCGCCTGCTTCAACGCGACTAAGGGGTTGCACGAGGGCGTAGCCAGAGATGTCCGGCAGCTCACGCGAGCGTGGGTCGGCCCCGTTGGGGATTGGCGCGGTGGTCACTGTTTGACTCTACAACGCCACACGTGGTCGCGCGGAGTTTCCTGCCGTCGTCGCTGCAGACAACCTTGCAACACCGGATGGCGGGGCGACTGCACCGTTCGGGCCCTCACAGGGGGGCCGCCTGCTGCAACAGCGTTTTGGCCATCTCCCGTTGCGCATCGCTGGTACCAAGATGCGCCATGACCCGCTCTGCTGCTTCCCGTGCCACACTGCCACGACCCGCCTCTTGGTTCACGAGAGCAAACTGCAGAAGGGGCTCGGGGTCATCGGGCATGAGCCGCCTGGCGCGCTCGAGGGCGTCGAAGCCCCGGGGGCCCTCGAGCACCGCGGGCCTCGTCGTGAGGAGGCGCCCGAGCTCGAGCCACACCTCGTAGCCACATACGGGGGAGCGGACAGCTTCTTTGAGGAGCTTCACCGCCTCACGCAGGGCCTCACGAGAGCCGTTGAGGTCGAGCAAGGCCACGAGCTGAAGACGTGCAAGAACGTTGTCTGGCTCGAACTTGAGGGCGAGGCGAAAGCTCTGCTCCGACTCCTCGAGGCGCTCAAGCGCCGCATAGGCCAGCCCGAGCTTGCACCGGACCTCGGCGTCGTTGGGGAGCTGGGCGCTGAGCTGTTCGAGGTGGAGCAACGCGGTGTCGGCGTCGCCGGCGAGCAACAGGGTCGTAGCCAAGAGTTCACGCACCCCGACGTGGCGAGGTACCTGTCCCACCGCCTGTTGCAGGTTTCGCATGGCGTCGCCTTCGTGACCCAGCGACAGCTGTGCGCGGGCGAGGACAAGCCATGCGTCGCCGTTCCCAGGGTCTTTCTCGAGGGTCGCAGAGACGAGGGCGAGTGCGCGCTGTGCATCGCCTGTCTCGAGCACTGCCTCGGCAAGCGCGCCCTGCGTGACGACGTTGTCTGGCTCGAGTTGCAGTGCCTTCTCGAACGCGAGCCGCGCCGCAGGCCACGCACCGTCGTGGGCCAGGCACGAGCCATAACAGAAGTGTGCCGCGGCGGGCGCGTTGGGCTCCCCCACCAGCGTCGTCAGGATCACTTTGGCCTCGTTCACCTTGCCACGCTCGACCAGCAGTGCGGCCTTGGTCGCGCGGGCCTCATGATGCGAGGGCGACGCTTTGAGCGCACGGTCGATGACGATCATCGCCGCATCGACGGCCCCTTGAAAGGCGCGCAGTCGCGCGCGCATGACCAAGGTGTCGACGTCACTGGGGGCAGCGCGCAACGCATGGCTGACGATCTGCTCGGCAGCCGCGAAGTCGGCTTTCTCGAAAAGGGCCAAGAGCCGTTGTTTCGTCCCACTTTCCATCGGGGCTGAGGGTAGCGCATTCCCAGGGTGTCTGCGCGGACATCGCTTCTACGGCAGGCGCTTGCGAAATCGACGAGGAGAGAGGTCAGCTTTGCTCCAGCTCGCGCAGGAAGCGGTCTTCATCGAGCTGCGAACGCACCTGAGCGGGTACTCCTGCGGCCACGGTGAAAGCGGGCACATCCTTCGTCACCACCGCTCCCGTGCCAATGACGCTAGCGCGCCCGATACGTACCCCCGGGAGCACCACCGCTCTCGCCCCTACCCACACGTCATCTTCGATCACCACGGGTTCGGAGGGTGGACGTCGATCGCGTCGGTAGAGATCGTGAAAAGCCGAGTCCACGATCATGGCGTGGGGCCCGATGCGCACCCGATCACCGATGAGGACCGAAGCCGTGGCACCGAGGCTAGCGCCGTAGTTCACGCGTACCTCGCGGCCGAGACGCAAGATCGCTCCTTCCTCGGCGACGAGCTCCACCGGCACCACCATCGAGCGCAGCAAACAACCGTCGGCGATGGCGATGAAGCCATGATTTTCGATACGCGGCTTGCCGATGGTGCGCACCCCACGCCCACATTCGTCGACGGCGCGCAGGTACCACCGGGCGCTAAGAATACCCTTCGCGTAATCGATCGCCTTCTTCCTGACGCGCGCGGGAGACATTCCAGCGTGGAGGTCGCGACGCACTTTTTCATGCAGACCTTGGAGAGAACGGGTGACCATGCTCGAGTCATAGTCATCAGCGCCCGTCACGCCCGCTGCAAAAAGGGGCACAGCCTTTTTCGTGGCGAGCAGAGTTCAGCTTGATTTCACCTCGGCGGAATGGGTGATTTCCACTTTCGCCTGCAGCATGTGGGCGACTGAACAATACTTCTCCATCGAAAGCTCAACCGCACGCTCGAGCTTCGCGGCCTCTACCTCGCCTGTGGCGACGAAACGGAGGTGGATCGTGGTGAAGACCGCGGGAACAGCGTCGGCGCGCTGCCCATCGACCTCGACGTTGAGGTCTTGCAGGCCTTGCCGCTGCTTCTGAAGAATGTGCAAGACATCGAGAGCGCTGCAGCCCGCGAGACTCATCAGCACCATCTCCATCGGTCGCACGCCCGCACCTTTGCCACCGAGGTCGGGGGGGCCATCGAGTTGGCAGGTAAGGCCGGCCTCGTTCGTTGCCTCGAAGTGCGCACCGTCGATGCGCCGCAAAGTGACTTTCATGGGTTTCTCCTCGGAGCTAGGCCGCGCCGTTGCTTGCGTCCCGTTTGTCAAAAAGATCGCTCGACAGGTACCGATCGCCGCGATCACAGACGATGAAAACGATGACGCCCTCGTCGAGCTCGCGAGCGATGTGTAATGCGGCGAAGGCGGCCCCGCCGGAGGAGACGCCGGAGAAGACCCCTGCACGACGGGCGAGCATACGCGCGGTTTCTTCGGCATCTGCCTGGGCAATGTCGATGATGCGATCGACCCGCTCAGGTTCGAAGATGCGGGGGAGATACTCTTTGGGCCAACGACGAATACCAGGAATGCGCGATCCTTCCGTCGGTTGGCAGCCCACGATCTGCACCGTCGGTCGCTTCTCTTTCAAATAGCGAGATGTCCCCATGATGGTGCCCGTGGTGCCCATCGCCGACACGAAGTGTGTGACGCGCCCACCG
>JBMTAX010000065.1:0-10102 GCA_049429145.1 Myxococcota bacterium | reverse complement strand
CCCCCCCCCCCCCCCCCCCGCGGAACGAGCCGGGTGCGCAAATCGATGAATGTCGATTTTGCCTCACCCTGGTAGCACAGGCACCCGGTTGCTCCGACGCGTACGTGCCCCGTCTTTGTGAAATGGTAGGGTCCGCGGAGGAGCCTTCCTCGAAGGGTCGACGGGCATGCAGCAAACCCTCGGGCGGAGCACACCGGGCACGAGAATTGGCGAGTGTCGATCTCACCTCACCCCGTTCGCACGCAGGGCTCTGGTTTGCTGAGCACTGCCTCTCCTGTGAGCGAGACTGCCAATGTTTTGGAATGTCTGGCGACCTGATGGACGTGAATTCTGCCTGGGCGGCTGACTACGATTGATCACGAGTTCGGCGTCGCTGGGCCCCTCGCTCATTTGACTCGATCGATCGAAGTGCACGATCTGCGTGTACCCCACGCCAATGCCAACGAGATCTTCGCCCCGCGGTGGCCCCTTTCTCGCGGCTCGACCAGAGCGTGACCCGGGCTTGAACCATCCTCTTGATGCTGGCGGAAGCGACAGCGGTGATGCAGGACAACTCCATCGCGCGCCGGGCGGAGTTTCGACTCGCACACCCTCATGGCACTTCGCTGCACAGCGACTATTCCCCGCCAAATCCATGCTTTCGTCAGCCGTGTGAGCGGGCGAACGAAAGCGCCACAGTGCTGGCACAATATACGCTTCTTTTGTCTTTCCTCGTCGGTCTAGAAGAATCACTGGCTTTTGCAGGCGCCAAAGAGAGCTGGGCTCTGCATGCGAGCTTCCATACATTCCACGCTCTCGAGAACATCGACGAATGGGATGGGCGGAAGGGCACTGTCGAAGGGCACTGTCGAAGGGCACCGATCGCGCCTCACACATCGCTGATAGATCCATCGACGTGAGTGGCGTTGTCCTCGTCAACACCCAATCCCAATCAACCTCTCTATTAATGCTGCGGAGTACATTCTTGATGCGACCCATGGGCCTCCGGCTGCTGAGTCTCACCGCCAGGAGGTGTGTCCATGTGCTGATCGGCTCGATCTTCGGCCGCTATCCCTGATGCTGATGGGGACGAGAATGTGGAGCGCGGTACACGTCGACCCAAGGGAATTCCACCGGCATGCCACGCGCAGCGCGTCGTCCCCGCCGCCAGCGTGGCCCATTGATCTGCTGCGGTGTCGTCTCCCGCAAGAGTAGCAGCCCCCGTCAGTGGGTCCTCAGCCTCACGACGTCGCTGACTACCCAGAGGCTCGCTGTCGTGGTGAGCATGCCACTCGCTCTGGCACCTCGCTCGCGGTGCGGGTGGCGGAGGCTGGAGAGCCAGCAACGTCGGCCCCGCGCACATGGGCGCGTCAGAAGGTGAAAACGCAGTCACCTCGGGGCACGACGCGGGAGCCGAGTGCCCCTTCGGTTTCGGCGCCACCCATTGGCAGGCGGGGCCATCGCGGGCCGCGGAGGTACTCCGATGTACCCAACAAGGTCGGTGGTCGACGTGGTCAGCGTGAGTGTTGTCTTAGCGCGCCTTGGGGCTGGGGGTTGCGTCCAGCACCTCGATCTTCACCCCAGGGCGCAACAAGCGCCCCGCCGCCACGCCGAGGGTGAGCATCCCCTCAGGGGAGGAACTTCCCTCGGCGAGCTTCAAGCGTTCGGGCCCTGCGGGGAAAGCGCCGAAGGTGGGGTCGACGGGAATGACACCTTCTCCGGGCAAATATACCTCGACCCACTCGTGATAGCCGGCCTTGCCACCGTCGATGATCACGCCATCCACGAGACGGGTGGGCAGGCCTGCGGTGCGCAACAGCGCGGAGAGCAAGACGCTGTGCTCGGTGCAGTCGCCGCGTCCGCTCTCCAGTGTGGCGAGAGCGGGCGCATAGCCGCGGTCGAGGGCTTTTTGCTCGACGTGACGAAAGACGAACTCTGTCAAACGCTCCACCTTCTCTCGCGAAGTCAGGGCGCCCTCCGTTACCTCAGAGACCGTGGCTTTGAGGCGGGAATCGGTGATGGGCTCATAGGGGGTGGCCGCGGTCCAATGCTTTTGTTCGTCGGAAGAGAGCGCACCGCGACGGCTGACCATTCCCTGCACCTCTACCTCGACGAACGCTGCGGTACGCCGTGTGACCCGCTGGCGCTCATCCTCGGGGACGGTGAAGTTTTCCGCATCGGGGGTGGTCACGCGATAGCGAACGCGCTGCACGCTCGATGAGAGCCGCGGCGCAGGCCACACCGAGCGCGCGAGGAGGTCGACCTGCCCCGGCTTCACCTCGGCCGGCGGAGGCGTGCCTGCGGGATAAGCAAGGGTGTCGAGGGCTGCGGTCTTCGACAGCAAGGTGCGCCCATTCGCATCGAGGCGCTCGGTGGTCTCGAGCCCGGCGATTTTTGTGGTGACGACGTAGCTATCGCCCTCTTTAGCGAGCCGCACACTCATAGGGGTCACTGCCCCCATCTCCTCGACGAGCACCGGCACGGTGAGGGTCTGCCCCGTCGAAGACAACACGGCGCGGTCGCGCACGATGCGGTGCTCCAGAGCAGAGGCGAACATCAGCCCGGCTTGCCACGGAATCTCCGTCGTCACCGTGGCCCCCGCCTGGGTGGTCTCGAGGACGACCTTGTCGCCGCGCCGCTCCCCCACCGTCACGAGAGTGCCCGTCGCGTCGCGGCGCTCGAAGCGATAGCGCAACGGTTCGAGGTTTGGCCCGGTCTCGGCCCGCGTCGTCGTCGCGAGCTCGAGTTGTACTTGGCCGCGGCGCAGCGTGAGCTTGCTGCCCCGCTCATGCCGAAACCCGGCCGCCGTCTTCACGTCGCGGGCCCAGCTGGTGCCGACCTCATGGCCTCCCATGGCGAGCACGAGCTGCTGGTAGCGGAGCTCCGCCTCATCGCCAGCGGCCTGCAGGGGCGAGGCGATAGATGCGCAGCACAGTACGAAAACGACGAGAACCGGCTGAGAGGTCATGGGGAGGAGACGCGGGAAGAACTGCATCGCTTCAAGCCCTCTCGATGGCGCGTTGCCATTTGCCGAGCAGCCCGGCTCGCTCGCCCTCGCCCATGCGAGGCGAGAACACCCGGTCTTCGCGCCACACCTTTCGCAGCTCGTCGGGGTGCCCAAACATGCCGATCGCGAGTCCCGCGAGGGCAGCGGCACCGAGGGCGGTGGTCTCGAGCACCTCGGGGCGAATGCAGGGCACGTCGAGCACGTCTGACTGGATCTGCATCAACAGGTCATTCGCGGCAGCGCCGCCGTCGACCTTGAGTACCGACAGGTGGCCGGCGTCTTTGCGCATGGCGACGAGGATGTCGCGGTTTTGTAGCGCGATGCCCTCGAGCACGGCCCGGGCGATGTGGCACTGATCCGTGTCGCGGGAGAGCCCGGCGAGGAGCCCTCGGGCCTCGGGCCGCCAGTGGGGGGCACCGAGCCCGGCGAGGGCCGGCAAAAATACGACGTCACCGCTGTGCTCGACGCCCCGCGCAAGTCCCTCGATGTCGCTGGCCCGCTCGATGATCTTGAGCCCATCCCTCAGCCATTGCACCGCGGCCCCTGCGATGAAGGCCGCTCCCTCGAGGGCGTAGTGCGTCACGCCGCCCACCTGGGCCGCCACCGTCGTGAGCAGTCCGTGGGTCGAGTGCACGATCTCGGTGCCTGTGTGCAGAAGCAAGAAGCACCCGGTGCCGTAGGTGCACTTCGCCTCGCCGGCCGAAAGGCAGGCTTGCCCAAAGAGCGCCGCCTGTTGGTCACCGGCGATCCCCGCCACGGGGATACCGTCGGGGAGAAAGCGGACACCGCTCGTGCGCCCGTACTCCTCGCTGCTGCTCGCAATGCGCGGCAGGCAAGCCCGCGGGACGCCAAACAGCTCGAGTAGCCCGTCGTCCCACGCGAGGGTCTCGAGGTCCATCAGCAGCGTGCGCGAGGCGTTGGTGACGTCGGTGACGTGGGCGCGCCCGCCGGTGAGCCGGTGCACGAGCCACGAATCGATGGTGCCAAAGAGCGCGTCTCCACCGGCTGCCTGCTCGCGCAGCCCGCCGAGGTTCTCGAATGACCACGAGAGCTTGCTGCCCGAGAAGTACGGGTCGAGAACAAGGCCGGTCTTCCGTCTGACATGGGGCTCCTCCCCGGCGTCTTTGAGACGCTGGCACAGCTGCGTGGTGCGTCGACATTGCCAGACGATGAAGTTCGACAAGGGTTGGCCGTGGCGGTCAAACAGACAGGTGGTCTCGCGCTGGTTCGTGATGCCGATGGCGGCGATGTCGGTCGTCGAAAGACCGCCCCGCTCTAGACAGCCACGGGTGGCCTCCTCGACGCTGCGCCAGATGGCCGCTCCCTCATGCTCCACCCAACCGGGCTGCGGGAACACCTGAGGAAACTCCACGGTGTGTTTGGCGCGCACCCGCAGATCTGCGTCGACCGCCAGCACCGTGGTGCCGGTGGTCCCTTGGTCGATGGCCAGAATGAAGTCTCGCGCCATATGCCCCTCTGCCCGGCCTGCACGGCTGGTTGTCATCTGCGTCGTCTGTGGCGACGCGCAAGGTGTCGCGCCTCGCAATAGAACAACCCGCGGGTGCGCGTCACGTCTCCGCGCGCCACCGGGGCCGCAGAGGACGCATGGCCCCCCTCCTGCCGACGTGACAGCGAGTGAGAGCACATGAAGCAGCGCTCAATGGGACAGCAGCAGCCAATAACGCACTGCATTACATACAAGAAAGTCCGGGGGCGCTTTGCAAGGGCATCATGTCGTGCAAGGTAGGCGTCTCCACCACCCTGCCCCGGCGCGATCCTCAAGGCGTGGGCAGCCTCCTCCGCGGAAGGTGTTTCATGAAGCGTGCTCTCGTCCGTCTCGCCTGGGTCGGTCTGCTCATCACCGGGGTCAACCTCTTCGCGACGCCCTCCACGAAAGGCGCCGACGAGAACCCGGTGTCTGGATCCACGACCCTCGCCCTCGTCGCCAGCACCGCCCAGGCGACCGAGCCCGCGGCAGAAGGGCTGCCCGCCCCTGCCTCGACCGAAGACGGTGCCGCGGCCCCGAGCGAAGCGCCGGAAGCTGTCCCGGTGCCCTCGAAGGAGAGCGAGGCCCAGGCGCTGGTGGAGCGCTTTCTCCTCGGTCTCAGCGAGCACGTCGCTACGACACCCGAGCCCGCCGACGCCACCGTGGCCGAAGCGGTGAGCGCCCTCGCGTTCGCGGGCAACGGCGACGATGACAAGCGCAACCTGCGGGCCTCCTTCGTCGACGCGACATCGACGGGCGAGTACATCCATGCGCTGCGCAAGCGCTCCTTCGTCCCTGCTGCGTCCTTTCACTGGCTCGGCTACCGCGAGGCCACGGAGGGCAACGACGACGTTCTCCTCGGGGTAGTGACCCTCCGCGACGGCCGCAGCCGCGCACTGCGCGCCTCCCTCGACAAAGGCACGAAGCTCATCACCGACCTCAGCCGAGCCAGCCTCGACGAGCTCGGTGGCAAGCAGCGACTCGACCAGGTGTTCGCCCAGCTGAAGGCCGGCGACGCCGACGCGGTGTGGCAGGGGGCGAGCCCGAAGCTGCGTGAACTCCGCGATGCAGCAACCTTCCTCAGCGACGTGCGCAGCGAACGCCTGCTCGACGCCGAGAGCTACACCTACGCCGACAAAACCACGGGACTCGAAGGCGGCTACCGCCTCGACGGCACCGCGAAGCTCCCCTCCGGCGAGACCATCCCCTTCTACGCGGCCTTCCTCGACGCCACAGACGGAGTGCGACTCCTCGATATCCAATCGACGAGCGGCTTCACCGACCGTTTGTTGAACGGCCGTGGCGACGGACTCGACATCGGCATGGCCGTGCTCGCCACCGCCCTGTTGCTCGGCTTCCTCTACATTCTCTTTTCCTACGGCAAGGGTCTCAAGGGCAGCCCCCGCGAGCTGTACCTGCTCTTCTTCACGAAGGTCACCGAGTACTCTGCCTACGGCGCCGCCCAGCTCGCCTTCATGTTCTACCTGCGGGAAGACATGGGCCTCAGCGAGATCGAAGCGGGCGGTTACTACAGCGTTTGGTCGACGGGCGTCACGCTCCTGACCATGATGGTCGGCGCGGTGTGCGACGCCATCGGCGTCAAGAAGACCCTGCTCGTCGGCAGCGTCGCGCTGCTGCTGTCGCGCGCAGCGATGCCCTTGACCGACAACCTCGTCATGGCCACGCTCTTCGGCTTCGTACCTCTTGCGGTGGGCATCGCCATCACGGGCCCCGTGCTCTCTGTCGGTATCAAGCGCTACACGACGCGGGAGGGCGCCGCGCTCGGCTTCGGGTTGTTCTACACCCTGATGAATGTCGGCTGGGCCGTAGGCGCTTGGCTCTTCGACAAAATCCGCGTGGGCATGGGCGAGACCGGCACCCTGAATTTCCTCGGCGCTGAGCTGTCGACCTACCAGGTGATCATCGGCGTTGGCTTCTTCATCAACGTCCCCGACTTGCTCGCCCTGGTGTTCATGCGTGACAAGGTGATGATGACGGAGAACGGTATTCGCTTCGAGAAAGGCGACGATGCCCACCAGAACGAGACCGTCCTCGAGACCACGTTGCGCTCGATCAAGACCGCGAGCCGCGACACGGTGAAGATCTTCACCCAGAACTTCGTGCAGCGCGCCTTCTGGATCTTCATCTTGCTCATCGGCATGACGGTGTTCGCGCGCCTCACCTTCTTCCACTTCCACATCACCTGGCCGAGCTACGGGCTGCGCTACTTTGGCGAGGGCTCCCTCGTCGGCAACATCTTCGGCGTGCTGAACCCGGTGATGATCGTCTTCCTGGTGCCTGTGTTCGCCTTCATCACGCGCAAGGTGACGAGCTACTGGATGCTCCTCGTGGGCACCCTCATCTCCGTCGGCTCCATCTTCTTCGTATTGCTGCCTCCATCGACCTTCGCAGGACTCACCGACAGCTGGCTCGGCACGATCGTCTTCGATCGTTGGCTCGAAGTGCCGGTGGGCTTCCGCGACCCCTACTACCTCTCCATGGTGCTCTTCGTGACGGTCTTCACCATCGGTGAGGCTGTCTGGTCACCGCGCCTCATGCAGTTCACCGCCGAGATCGCCCCCCCGGGCCGTGAAGGTTCTTACGTCGCGCTCTCGTACCTGCCGTACTTCGGCGCGAAGTTTATCGCTGGCCCCATGGCTGGCTTCCTGCTCACCGAGTACGCGCCAGAGTTCGGCGTCGGGGGCGTCTACCAGAACTACCCCGACCACCAGCTCATCTGGCTGTGGGTCGGCATCACTGCAGCGCTCACCCCCGTCGGACTCATTGTGCTGCGCAAAATGTACCGTCAGGCTGAACTCGCGGCGGCCGATGCCGCAGCGGCAGCGGCTGAGGCCGAGCGCGCCGAAGGCTGAGCGACGGACGACGTGCGTCGTCGTCATGGTGTGTGGCAGAGGCCAGTCTTCACTACGACGTCACCCTGTGGGCGTCATGCGGAGACCGGCCTCTGCTGTTCTGACTCAGCGTTCCACGAGGTCGAAGCGAAATTCCTCAGCGCCGAGCGAGGCTGCAGCGTCGGTGCGAAGGGCAGCGCGTGACGGCGCAGAACCGCGCAAATAGGTGTTGAAGAAGCCGACGGAGAAATGGTTGATGATCGGGAATGCAACGTCGGTGGGGACGTTGTCGCTGCCACAGCCGTCACGCAGGGTTTTCTCGACGTTCACCTCATCGCCGAGCGCCGCTTGGATCTGTTCGACGTCGAGCACGCACAGGTCACTGAAGGTGAAGTGCCCGGCGCGGGGCAGATGCAGGTGGTACTTATCGGGAACCATCGCGGTCCACACGCTGTCGGCGTGCAGGTCGGCGGGCAGGGTTTCATCGCGACCGCCTGAAGCGATCATGGTGGGGATCTCGAAGTCCTCCACCTTGACGTCGAGGTCAGGGTTCACGAGCCCGATGCCGACAGGGGTGTGGGCCACGAGCGCGCCGATGCGCGCATCGAATCCCGCGGTGCGGAATGACGTCAGCGCACCGAAGGAATGCCCAGTGATCCCCACGCGGTCGAGGTCCAAGAGCGGGGTGAGAGGGTCTCGCTCGTCGAGCGTGGCCAGGCGATCGAGGACGAAGGAGGCATCTTCGGGCCGGAGCACATAACTGTCGACGGTAGATGTGATCTCGACGTCGCCTTCGCGCAGCAAGTCAGCGACCGTATCTCCCTCGTGGTCGGGCGCGATGACGACATACCCATGGCTAGCGAGCTGGACGGTGTAAAAGGTGGACTGCATGCGCACGCCACCCTTCCCGTGGGAGAAAACGACGACGGGAAAGCGCTCGGCAATGCGTGCGGGCGCGTCACGCACGGCATCCGTGTTGACCTGCCCCAGTGCCTCGGCGTCGAGAGTTGGTAACAAGGCGCGAACGTCCTCGGGCACTTGTTCGTACAGCGGATAGCTCTCCCCCACGCCTCCGCGGGCTGTCTCCGCCGCCGGGTACCACACCTCGCACACGAGGGTGCGAGGCCCCTCGCGGCCTGGTGTCTGCCTGTTCTCGTCGACGAAGGTGAGAGTGCGCACCCCGACGGGATAGGGCCCGATGTGCGAAGGCGCGGGGGCGGCCTCCGGTCCGGCAGGAAGGAAGGGCAACGGCTCCGGACCTCGTGAGGCATCACAAGCGACGACGAGCAGCAGCGGGAGGAGCGGGAAAAAACGAACGACCATGGGGAAGCCTCGAAGAGACGGGCAACTGCGGCCCGTGCGGGGTTGTACCGCGGCGGGCATGGGAAGGTGCATGCGATGGGTGAAACGCGCGTCGGCGCTGGCACCGCTGTGGTTCCGCTGGCATCGGGGCTTGCTTTCGGGTGTAATGTCGTCGGCAATGCCGCTTCCAAGAGCGACGGGGGTGGCCGCAGCCGGGTCACCGACGAGAAAGGGGCTCCGTGAGCAACGGCCACAGCGTCGAGAGTCAGGTGTCCTACCGCGTGACGTTCCCGCGGGGTGCCCCACCTCTCGGCGACGTTAGCACGCACGTGCTCGCCGACGGGTGCCAGTGCGGCTGGGACAGCAGCTGCGCCCGACCTGGCCTCCACGTGCAACACGGCGACGATGTCCTCGAGGTCACCGAGCGAGGCTCTTTGCGTCTCGCGGACTCCCTCGTCGTCACCCTCCACCGCGCCCCCGATGCCGTGGTCGTCGAGGGTCCGGGACCCGCCGTGGACCTCCTCTGCGGGGTTCTGCGCCAGCTCGGTGGGGTGACGCCATGATCGTCCCGGGTGAGCTCTATCGCTTCGAGATCGAGCTTTCTGACGTCGACCGTGGCGTCTACGATACTCAGTCTCTGCGCGTCGCCTGCCACCCTTCGGAGACCGCGCCCTTCTTGCTGTGCCGCGTCCTCGCCTACGCTCTGCACTTCGCCGAAGGCATCGGACTCTCCGCGGGCCTGTGCCTTCCCGACGAACCGGCGGTGTTCGTGCGTGACCTCGAGGGCACCCTCCGCCTCTGGGTGGAAGTGGGCCAGCCCAGTGCCGAACGCCTGCATCGCGCCACCCGCTCGGGTGCCGAGGTCTTCGTCTACACTTACAAAGATCCCGCCGTGCTCATGCAGCAGCTTGAGCGAGAGCGCATCCACCGACGGGAAGAGGTCGCGATTGTGGCGGTACCTCCCGCCTTTCTGAGCGCCCTGGCGGCCCTCACCGAGAGGCGCAACCAGTGGTCTCTCGTGCGGCAGGACGACTATGTGGTTCTCAGCGTGGGAGGCCAGTCCCTGGAGGCTCCTCTGCCCCGGCTTGCACTGACGAGCCCTTGAGACCGCTTCGGAGCCACAGATCGGGCTGCGGAAAAGGCATAATTCACTCTTTGGCCCCAGATCGGTCGATCCCCCCTTTTCTCGGCCGTCCAGACCGCTTACCTGTCAAGACGCGGTCATTGCGACCGCCTCGGGATGGGGCTCTGTGAGCATCGGTGTCCTGGGCTAGGTCGGGCATGGTCAAGTTGGCTGTGTCTCAGGAGAGAAGCGTGTCGAAGAAGTTGTTTGTAGGTAGCCTCAGCTGGAACACGGACGACGAGGGTCTCCGTTCGGCGTTCGAACGTTTTGGCGAGGTGCTCGACGCCAAGGTCATCACCGATCGCGAGACCGGTCGTTCGCGTGGCTTTGGATTCGTCACGTTCGCGGAAGAC
>JBMTAX010000064.1:0-10111 GCA_049429145.1 Myxococcota bacterium | reverse complement strand
GGCGGCCTACGCCCGACACCCTTTGTTGCGGGCGGTAGGTATCGACCGTACGCAGTATGCCCCCGTCGGCGTCGACCAGTATCACCGTTGGGCGTGTGCGGTACCTGAAGACTTTCGTTTCTTGGTGAAGGCACATGATGAACTCACCCTGCATCGCTTCTCGCGGCACCCCCGTCATGGTGCACGACAAGGGGCACTCAACCCGCACTTCCTCGACGCCACTTACGCCCGTGACGCCGTGGTCGGTCCTACGGTCGAAGGGCTCGGGCCAAAACTCGGGGTGATTTTGTTCCAGTTCGCAGCGCAAGACCTCGCCCCCGCCGGTGGGGCGAGTGGCTTTGTTGCGAGGCTACATCGCTTTCTGACGTCGCTGCCCCATGGACCTCGTTACGCAGTAGAGATGCGGAACCCAGAGGTGCTCGGCGATGAATACCGCGACGCGCTGCTCGATACCGGGGTCAGTCATTGCCTGAACGCCGTCAGTGGCATGCCGACGTTACGGGAGCAGGTGCACGTCGTCCGCGAGGCCGTCGGTCCCCTCGTTGTCCTCCGTTGGCTTCTGCCGAGGCACCTTCGGTACGAGGAGGCCTATCGGCGGTTTTCCCCCTTCTCGTCGCTCGTCGAGGAGGACCCGCATACGCGGCGCGATCTCGTCGATATCCTTGCACGCGCCGAGGAGCGGGGGCGCGAGGTGATGGTGATCGTCAACAACAAAGCGGAGGGCTGCGCACCTCGCTCCATCGTGGCCCTCGCTCGTGCCCTCGGGTCTCGCCGGGACCCGCCGAGCCCTGCCGCGTCCACCACGGCACGCACCTCGGCATCCACCCCCGCACCCACCTCCGCGCGGTGAGGACCCATCGCGCAGCACCGGGACGTGGTCGACGTCAGAGTGCTGTACTAGCGTCGGTTCGATGTCTGCTTACGTCGGTCGTTACGCCCCCTCTCCGACAGGGGACTTGCACCTCGGCAACCTCCTCGCTGCCGTATGCGCTTATGCCCGGGCCCGTGCGGCCGGAGGCAAGATCTGGCTGCGCATGGAGGACATAGACACCCCTCGTGTCGTCGAGGGCGCGGCGCGACGCATCGAGGAGGATCTTGCGGCGCTTGGCTTCGTCTTCGACGCAGGTCCTGGATGCACAGGCATGGGTGGCCCCTTCGTGCAATCGCAGTGCACTGCCTTCTACGCGGCAGCCCTCGCGCTGCTTCGCGACAGCGGCCGGCTGTATGCCTGCCGCTGCAGTCGTCGTGACCTTGCCATGGCCGCATCTGCGCCTCACGCAGGGGAAGATGGACCGGCTTATCCAGGCACATGCCGTGAACTCGGGCTTCCGTTCGACGACCCGTCACTCCCCGTGGCGTGGCGCTTCGTCGTCGAGCCAGGCGTCGAGGAGGTAGAGGACGCGCTGCAGGGACTTTATCGGCAAGATGTCGCGCAGGAAGTGGGCGATTTCGTCGTACGCCGCAAGGATGGACTGCTCGCCTACCAGCTCGCTGTCGTCGTCGATGATGCGCGGCAAGGAGTGACAGAGGTGGTGCGGGGTCGTGACCTCCTCAGCAGTGCGCCGCGGCAGGCACAGCTCTTTCGTGCCCTGGGCGCGACCCCGCCCCGGTTCGCGCATCTGCCCCTCTGGTGCGGGCCCGACGGGCACCGCCTCTCGAAACGGCGCGGCGAGGGAACGCTGCGTACGCTGCTCGCCCGAGGAGAGACCCCTGCGCAGCTTATCGGGCGCGTCGGTCGCGCCCTCGGGGTGTCGTCGTGCGGTGAGCCTCTCTCCCTCGATGAGCTGGTGACGAGGATCCACGATGGCGTGCTCCGTGCGCAAGAGCTGCGCGACGACGGGCCTCGGCTCGGCTAGAAGCGAGATGCCGAAATTCCGATCACGTCGCCAGGAGGGAAATCGTCATGAGCAGCGTTGCGTCCATCGCCGAGGAAAGCCAGGCCCTGCTGCAGCAGCTGCCATCGCTGCCCGCGGAGGAACTCGAGCGGCTCGTGCGCTATCACAACGAGCGCTACTGGGACGCCAACGCACCTGAGATCGACGACACCACCTTCGACCGCTTGGTGGAGGCCCTGCGCGCAGCTCGTCCGTCGTCGCCTGTCCTCGAAGAGCTCGGCGAATCTGCGCCAACGACCATCGAGCGTCGCTTCGGTGCGGTCGAGCATGAGCGCCCGATGCTGTCGCTCGACAAGTGCTATGACGACGACACCCTGCGACGCTGGCAGGGTCGTCTCCACGGCGGCATCGCGGTGACCCCCAAGATCGACGGGGTCGCCTGTGCCATCCGATATGACGGAACTGGCCGCCTCGTGCTCGCGGCCACTCGAGGAGATGGGCGGGTGGGTGACGACGTCACGCGCAACGCTTCCCTCATCGACGACATCCCGGTACAGCTCCGGCCCGAGGGCGTCGCAGCCCTACATGGCCCCATCGAGATCCGCGGCGAAGTGTATATGCGACTGTCCCGCTTTCAGGAGCGCTTCGCGGAACAGTTCGCGAACCCGCGTAACCTCACCGCGGGCGCGCTGAAGCAAAAGGACCCTGCTGCGAGCGCGGCATACGGCTTGAGCTTCTATGCCTACGATGTGCTTGGGGTTGAACTTGAGACCGAGCGCGCGAAGAATGAACTGCTCGCTCGCCTCGGCGTCCCTGTTCCGGAAACGCTGTACCTCGATGAAGGGGGCGACCTAGCGCAGGGTTTTCGACACTTTGCCGACCGACGCGACGCGCTCGATTACGAAATCGATGGCGTCGTTATGAAGGCTGACGAGACCGCAGAGCGCGAGCGCCTTGGTCTCACGGCCCATCACCCGCGATGGGCCATCGCGTACAAGCTGCAAGGAGAGAGCGCATCGACGAGACTTGTGGAAGTGGAGTGGTCCGTCGGGCGATCTGGGGTCATCACTCCCGTTGCCGTTGTCGAGCCCGTGTACGTTTCGGGGGTAACCGTCACCCGCGCGTCGCTGCACAATGCGGGATATCTTCAGAAACTAGGCATCCGCCTCGGGGCTCGTGTCGAGATCGTACGGCGCGGTGGCGTCATCCCTCATGTGGAGCGCGTGCTCGATGCGAGTGGCGATACTGTCGCAAGGCCTAGCGAATGCCCTTCCTGCCATCGGACCACCCACGTCGAGGGGGACTTTGTGTTCTGCTCCCACCCCTCCGATTGTCCCGATGTGGTGCGAGGCCGGGTCTCGCACTTCGTGCGCGTGATCGACGTGCTCGGCTTCGGGCCGAAGTACCTCGCAGCTCTCATCGACAAAGGACTCGTGCGCGAGCCCGCCGATCTCTACCGACTCACGAAAGACCAGTTGCTCTCCCTCGAGCGCATGGGTGACCTGCTGGCGAGCCGGCTGCTCACCGAACTCGATGGTCGTCGACGTTTGACTGTCCCCGTGTTCCTCACAGCCCTTGGTATCGAAGAAGTCGGGCCCACCGTCGCCGAGGCTGTGTGCGATCATTTCGGGACGCTCGCCACGCTGCGTGAGGCTTCCATCGAGCAACTGAGCGGAATCCATGGCGTCGGCCCCTCCATCGCCGGGTCGTTGCACGCTGCGTTGCGACAGCGGGCAGGGGAGATTGATCACCTGCTCGAGCAGGTGGAGGTGGTGCAGCCGAGCCCGCCGCCAGAGACCGGTCACACCCTGGCGGGCAAGAGCGTCGTCTTCACCGGCAAGCTCGCTCTCATGGACCGAAAGAGCGCGCAAAAGCGCGTGCGTGACGTTGGAGGAAAGACCCCTGCGGGGGTGAGCGCCGAACTCGATTATCTCGTCATCGGAGACGATGGCTCTCCCCTGCTCGGGGAGGGGGAGCGCTCGAGCAAACACAAGCAGGCAGAGCGGCTGCAAGAAAAGGGCGCCGAGATTCGTATCCTCACGGAACGGGATTTTGTGAAGTTGCTCGACGAGGGGTGAGCCCCAAAAGACGCTGTCGTCGCTGGGGGGGGCCAAACTGGTGGCCTGAGAGAGAACGCGCTACCTACGACAATCATGTCGATGAGCTCGCCTTTGGGGCACCCGGTGCTCTACCAGATCTGTCGAGCGGGGGACCGCTTTGAGGTCGGTGATGGGCCCACTTCGCTTGTCGGGTTGACGGAGCTGAGTCTTGGCCGCGCTTCCGTCGAGCTGCAAAATCCGGTCGGCTTTCTACCTGTCGACGACCCGTGGATGAGCAGCCGGCACGCGCGCCTCTTTTCGGTCGGTAGCGACGTGGTGATCGAGGACCTCGGCAGCACCAATGGGGTCCTCGTGAACGGGGAACGCATCGAGCGGGCGCCCCTTCGCCACAACGACATCGTCGAAACCGGTCGCACGTTTTGGGTATTTCGCCGTGAGTCGTCGGCGACCCCCCCGCTGCAGCAGCCACTCGAGTTCGGGAACTGGGCTACATGGTCACCGACCTTGGCCCCCCAGCTCGCGAGGTTGCTCGACGAGGCGACGAGCGCGCGACATGCCTTGCTATCGGGTCCGCACGGCGCCGGGAAAGGCTTCCTCGCCCGCACTCTTCATCTGATGAGCGCTCGACGAGGACGTTTCGTGCATCTCGATTGTCGGGAACGACACCCTGGGAGATTGGCCGTCGATCTCTTCGGCGATACGGGCCATGTCTCGCGGCTGGAGGAGGCGGCTGCTGGCACGCTTTTTCTCGAGCACGTCGACGGACTGCCCATGGACTTGCAGCGCAGGCTCGCCGAGGGCTTGGCTCGTGCTCACCTCTCGCGGGGCGGCGCGACCGTTCCCTTGCGTTTGCGGGTGGTTGGTTCAACCAACCTCGACATCGAGCAGGCCATCGATCAGCAGCGCCTCGATCCGAAACTCATCGAGCGGATCGGTGACCTGACGGTGTTTTTGCCGGGTCTCGAGGAGCGGCTGTGTGACTTTGGTCTCCTCATCGATGACTTCCTCGGGCGTGCCCGAGGCGCCGAATCGTTGACCCGCGAGGCGGTGCGGGCCCTCCTCCGCTTTCCGTGGGCCATGCAAGTCAAGGCGTTGGCGCGGGTACTGGAGGCCGCAGCGGCCCTGGCCTCGAGGCCAGGCAACGATGGGCGACTCAGCGGCGTCATCGATCTGGAGCATCTTCCGCTGGCGCTGGTGGGAAGTTCGATGCCGCATGCGGCAAAGCCTGTACCCGTAGGCTTGCAGACGCGACAGCCCGACGAGTTGCCTTCAGAGCGTCCCGTCGGTCCCAGGCTCGCTCCGTCGACGTCGAGGAACGACCCCTTCGAGGAGCCCACGGACGACCCTGAGGACGTCACCGATCCGCACGGCAGGGTGGCACCGCGTCTTCGCCAGTCGGCCGCACTCGAGAAGAGCGACGAGGTCAGCACGTCGACAAGACGAGACCTGCAGGAGCCCGCGCGCCTATCGCAGCGCGCCCGGGGAAAGGGTACCGGTTTGTCCCCCGAGGAGCGCAGCTACGCGTCGGTGGTGCACCCCGATCGCATCGCTGACGCCCTCCGCAAGACCCGCGGCAACGTGTCGGCAGCCTCCCGACACCTCGGCAAGCCACGCACCCTCGTGCTGCGCTGGATTCGCGAGTTCGGCCTCGATCCAGAGCACTATCGCGACTCGTAGCTGGCATCAGGGCAGCCGGGAGACCTCGTCGACAACTGTTTCCGATAGACGCCGTTCTGGGGCATCGGCGACGACGCGACCACTCCTGTCGTCGACGAGCGTCTCCTCACAGGGCGGCGCGAAGGCACATCGCGCACATGGTGACGATAATCGCCGACCCAAGGGTCCAGAAGGTGGCGCGTATTTCATGAATCTGTGCAGTCAGGTAAGCGACGAAATGTAGGAGACGCGAGATCGCGTATCCCCAGAGGAGCCACCGGGCCAGCAAGAGCGACGGCGCGGTGAGCACGAAGAGCAGCCCCACCACCAAGAAGAAAGGGATGTTCTCGAGGTGGTTCGCCATGATCCGGCGAACCCTCTCCACGCGTTCGTTGGGGGCGATTTGGTGTGGGTGCGGCTCTGGGTTGAGCGGCGTTTTCTTCAGGTCTTCCGGGGCACGGTAACCCCCTTTTTCACGCATCATTCGCGCCACCGTTAACCAGGCGGTGACCACCACCAGCAGTACCATCGAGGTAGCCGTGACGACATAGGTGGCGAAAACCGGGTTCTCGTAGCTCAATCGATCCACGACGGGCTCCGTGGCGTGTGGGTAGGTACTTTGAGCCTAGGAGATCTTTGGGGCGAGGGCTTGTACTCGAGCTGAAGGCCTGTCCGGTGGGGCTTACCCCCAGGCAACTTCCCGGTCGCCAGATGGACCGTCGATTCTTCGCGTTGGCCGGGGACGCATCAGAGGTACGGTTCTGGTGTGATCGTTCGCCGTCAGCGGGTTAACACCCGGGCCCTCGCTGCCGGGGGAATCCCGGGACGCCCCTGGTCGGCACTGGCAAATCCCTGAAATATCGAGACTTCGCGCTGCCACGCAGATGGGCCTTTGAAGTGGCCTAACCGTTGCTGTAACGCGCCCTGGTTCTGTTGCGGTGTGCGTCCGCGCACACACACCTTCTTTGGCGCCGGTCTACCTACCCGGGTCTCGAGGCACCCCATGCTGTGCTCCCGCCACTCCACCCTCGCTCTCTTCCTCGCGGTGACCTTTGGGTCCCTGTCCGCCCAGGCCCAGGTGGGCGCGGCGGGCTCCGTCACCGGTGAGGTGACCGGCACCGGCGGCGCAGCCGTCGAGAAGTTCCCTCTCTCTGTCGTGGGCTCCATGAACAGCAGCTTCGGCAGCGGCTGGCTCAAGACGGGCCCCGAGGGCAACCCCTCGATCAACCAAAGCTTTACCCCCCTGCTGCAGTACACCCTGCCGAAGCCCGCCTGGGCCCCCGCGGCCATCGTGTCGGCGCGCACCAGCGTTTCCATCGAGTGGATGGACAACCAG
The DNA here is from genome assembly GCA_049429145.1 of Myxococcota bacterium. Lineage (GTDB taxonomy): Bacteria > Myxococcota > UBA727 > UBA727 > CAYLZW01 > JBMTAX01. Next base: position 3,224 of record JBMTAX010000064.1, on the reverse strand, counting down.
TACACCGAGACCTATAGCCGCGTGCCGCGCTTGTCTGACTTCTCGCTGGGCGTTGTCTTGCCGGGCATCTACCGCGACAGCTTCACGGGCATCGGCGTCACCACCGGCTTCGGCGTCAGGGCGCCTCTCTCTCTCTTTTCGCGCCGCTGGAATGTGCTGGGCGCGTTGACCAGCAACGCCGTCGTCTCGTGGTCGACGGCCAAGCTCGGTGATGCCTTGCCGTCGTGGCTCGGCACTTTCTCCCTTTCGCTCGTGCCTAGCGCGTCCATCACCGGCCATACGAGTCCGAACCCCTCCCTCCCTTGCGATTCTGCGCCCCTCGGCACCTCGGGCGTGCTCAGCGGCAACCCTGTCGAGAACCTCGACCGTATCCCTCTTGTGACCACCCGTGCAGGAGAGATCAACGCCGCTGGCGAGTGCATCATTCCAGGCCGACGCGTGATCGGCGCTTTCAACGGCTCTGGTTCTGCCGCATGGAGCCTGGGCAACCACTCCGTGATCGTTTCGAGCGGTCTCTTCTATCAACTGCTCGCGCCCCTGACGGAGGCCTCGGCCTTGAGTTCTCCCTACGCCACCGCGCAGAACTGGCAAGAGTTCACCATCGGCAGCGTGAACTACACGTACATGCTCCCCCTCGACGGCCTCGACCTGCCGTCCACCATGTTTGTGGCCCTCTCTGGCGGCGTTTCCAGCTTCCAGCCGAGCTACATGAACGGGGGCCGCGACCTCCGCTTCCCCTTCTGGGACTTCGCCACCCCCGCGGCCAACTGGTCGAGCGCTTACCTCTCCCTCGATATCGGTCTCTGAGCCCTTCACCCCTCTTCGCGCGGGTGAGCCGCGCCATCTCCCTTGGAGGATCCCGACATGCGTACCCGCCTTCGGTCCCTGACCACGGCAGCCCTGCTGGCCACCGCGGCCCTCGCTGTGGCGCCTGGGTGTACCCATCGGAACCCTGACATCGACCGCGTCGTCGACCCCTACTGGCCGAAGGCTGACTTCGCTGGTGACAACGCGACTTGGTACTACCGGTCCACCGTCGTCGACTCGCCCCCGAGTGCGAGCTGGTTTAGCCAGACCATCGCCGATGGCGATTGGTTGCTGCTCGAGCGCCTCCGCTGGGAGGTCACCGAGACGGCGCTCATCGGCTACCGCGACTACGCCTCGGCCCCAGGTACCGAGAACGAGCTCTGGGAAGGTGCCTACGATGTCTACGACGGCTCGCCCGTCGCCGTGTTCGCGATCACCGACCACTTCGACATCCAGCGCAACTACGACTCCCTCACCGGCGAAGAGGGCAACGTCATCGGCGAGAACCGCGAGAAGCCCTGGTATGACCGCGCCTTCTTCCGGGTCGACTGGAGCGCGAACCGCGTTCCCACCTTCCGCTTCCACACCACTCTCGAGCAGCTCGCCGATTCCTACGTCGTGCAGAGCAATGACCCGGGCGACCCGAAGCGCTTCCGCTTCGAGCGCAACGACGACAACGAGCTCGTCTACTTCGAGGTCACGACTCGCAGCCAGTTCTTCCCCGACATTGCGAGCCTCGTCGGCTTCAACGGGCCTGGCTACGTGTACGACACGGCCGCCATGATGATGGACCTGCGGCACTCCTTCTTGAAGGCCACCGACAAAGACCTCCTCGATTATGAGCGCGTTCACATGCCGCCGAGTGTCGTTCTTACCGACGCAGACGGCAACGAGGTCCGCGACGAGCGCGGCATCGCGAAGCGCGTTTCCATCGCCGACCGTTTCGGCATCTACTCCACCGGCGGCCGTAACTTCTGGGATCCGAACCGCGGCTCCACCGACGCGGGCCGGCAGTGGCACGGCACCGTCTTCAACCTGTGGGAGCAGAGCTACGACGACAGCGGCAACCTCATCCCGGTGCAGTTCCGCACGCCGAAGCCCATCGTCTATTACACCAACGTCACCCACCCGAAACAGCTGCTCCGTGCGTCTATCGAGCGCGTCGGTGGCGAGTGGAACAAGACCTTCCGCGACGCGGTGTACCTCGCACAGACCGTCGACGTTCCCGAGGGCGAGCGGCCCTGGGCGAGCTTCGACGAAGTTCCCACCATGTTCGAGGTCCGCGAGAACAGCTGTAACCCCGGCAACGTCGAGGCCGTCATCGCGTCGTTGCCCGATGCCACCCGCGACCTCGTCATCCGCGCGGCCGCTGAGCCGAACACCACCCAGGCCTTCGACGGCACCATCGCCAGCGTCGTCGCCCGTTACAACGAGGCGAACGACCCCGCGAACAGCCAGCCCTTCACTGTGCGCCAGACTGCAGAGACCCAAGCCCTCGAGGACCTAGAGCGCATCTGCTCTGCCCTCGAGTACTACACCGACCCCGCCATTGCGGGGGACACCGACGTCGAGCGCTTCACGTACCAGCGGTTCGGCGACGTTCGCTACAACATGATGAACCTCATCATGCAAGACCACAACAACGCGTGGCTCGGCTACGGCCCCATGCTCGGCGACCCCGTCACGGGCCGCACGGTGCAAGCCACAGCGAACATTGCCATGACCCACCTCGATCGCTCGGTGGAGCGTTTCACCCAAATGATCGACGTCATGAACGGCCTCATCGACCAGGGTGACCTCGTCAGTGGTCTCGATGTGCAGGCCTACATGGCGGACAAGCTCGCGAAGGCCCAGCTGCTCACCAGCAACAAGCCCACCGAGGAGCTGCGGCAGGCCATGCGTGGTCGGCTTGGCGGACTCGGCCCGGCTGGTGAGGCACTGCGCGAAATCTCCCCGACCTACGTCGAAGACCGACTCTCTCGCGTGGCTGGCACCGACGTTGAGACCCTACTCATCGGCCCCGCCGACGCCCTGGCCTTCGGTGGTGTGGACCCCACCGCTGCGATGTTCGGAGATATGACCGCCGACGAGCAGCTGCTTGAGGAGATCTCCCCCGCCCGCGGCCTTCTCAAGAAGAAGTGGCAAGAGCGCGAGAAGCTCATTCACCGCCTTGGGATGCGCGGTATGGACACCATCGAGTTCGTCGACCGTTGGGGTTGGAGCGTGGCGCTTCGCCTGAAAGATGAAGCCGACCGTCGCAAGCGCTTCGAAGCCATCCGCGAAGAGCTGTACGTCGCGGTGCAGCTCCACGAGGTCGGACACAACGTCGGCCTCTACCACAACTTCGAAGCCTCCACCGACGCGCTGAACTACGGCGAGCGCTTCTGGCGCCTGCAGGCATACCCGGCAGACAAGCT
>JBMTAX010000063.1:0-10118 GCA_049429145.1 Myxococcota bacterium | reverse complement strand
GCCTCGGCCCAGGAGGTGAGGTGTGGCTGACGGGCCTGAGCTCTCCCCGTGGCGGGGCCGCCCCGTTGCATCGCCCCGACGCCGTCCTCGATGGGGCGGGCATCGGCGCTCTCGTCTATGAGCTCGCCCCGCTGACCCGGGCTGGCGCAGTGCGGGGGCCTCTGCCATCCGCCCTCGACCGGCTCGTGCGACGCTCCCTGGGCATTGGTGCGCCAGAGCAGGAACTCGAGCCCGCGGCAATGGCGAGTGGTCTCGACGACGTCGCCCGCACCATGGGCCTTGCGCCGCTCAGCGCTGCGCTGCTCGCCGAATCGGTGACTCGGGCAATGCAGCACGATCGGGCGAGGCGCGATCTGACCGCTGCGGACGCCCTTCCCACCTTGGAGCCCCTCTTCGATGCGCCCACCGAGTCGCTGGAGCCCGCATCCCCCTATTCTGGTGAGGCACTCCCCTCGGGTGTCTCGTCGAGCCTCCTGCAACAGCAGACCCTGCCGGGCGATGAGTTCGACGAGGTCGAACCTGCCCCGGTGGCGACGCCCAGGCTGCCAGCCCCCCCGCTGCGGAGCGTCCGCGGTCCACTCCCGCCACCCATTCAGTTCGATGAGGCGGCCGAGGCGTTCCATATCGCCGGCGCGGCACCGGTAGGGGAATCGCGGCTCGCAGCACCAGCACCGCGTAGCCTGCTCACCGACGCCCCCGCTGAGGTGCCTCTGTCGGGCGCGCGGCAGCCCGCGTTGTCGCACCAAAGAGAGGAAGAACTGGTTCTCCTCTGCATGGCCGACGACGCTGACCTTGGCCTGTTCGGAGGTCGCCTGGTGGTGGAAGGATTTCGGGTAGAACACGCGGCAGATCTACCCACCGCGAGCTTGCGCATCGGTGCGGAGCCTCCCGCCGCTGTGATCCTTGCGATCGATATGCCGGGGGCCGCGCAGTTGTTGACGTGGGCCCACAAACAGGAGGCAACTGCCGCGCTTCCAATGTTCGTCACAGGGGATGGCGATCATGAAGACGCCGTCGCAGAGCTACTCGAGCTGGGCGCGGAAGATTTTTTTGAACGCCCGGTGCGCATGAACGTAGCCATCGCCAAACTGCGCCGTGCCATCGAGCGCCGGCCCGCGCCCGCTGCGGCCAGCCCGACTGCGGAGGGCGATCTCGCCCAAGATCCATTCGCGCCAGCGAACCCGATCACGGCGAGCTTTGGGCAGCCAACCGGGGTCATGGGGACTTTGCGCCAGATGGCGATCACCGAGATTGTGCAGAGCCTCGAACTCGGTCGCAAGTCTGCGCGTCTCGAGATCGTGCCGAGCCAAGGGGAGCGAGGGCAGCTCGGCTTTTTCGAAGGCCAGGTCGTCTTCGCGCAGTGCGGTACCGCGAGCGGCGAGCCCGCTTTCTATACGCTCTCGAGGTACACGGAAGGCTTCTTTCGGATTCGGTACGGCGAAGCCCCCACCGAACGAAACATCGACCAGAGCACCACCTACCTGCTGCTCGAAGCTATGCGACGAGTGGACGAATCCGCTCCTGCCGACACCTCGGCTCGTCCGGCGGTGAACGACGACACGCCCACGCCCTTCGACTGAGGGACGGGGCGTATCGCTGCCGCCTGTCGTCGCGTTGCGCCCTCAGCCCCCGCGAATGGCGCGGATGGAGTTCATAGCGCCCTGGTTCATGCTGTTCAGGATGTTGCTGATGGCCTGCAAGACCGCCTGGAACTCCTGCATCATGTTCTTCATCTCTTCGAAGAGCAGTTGACGCGATTTCTCGGTGCCTGGACCGCCAGGCGCCGTGGCGCCTCCTAGGGTCGCCTCGAGCTGAGGAATGGCAGCACCAAACTGTTCCGCCACCGCCTCGAGTGCCTGGAGCCCGCCCGCGAGCTCCGGCGCGTTCATGTGCTTCAGGTCCGCAACCGTGGACAGCGCCAACTGGTGGCAATGGTGCGCGATCGCCAAGTTTTGCTGGGGGTCGCTTCCGAGCTGGCCCTGGAGGCTCTGGAGCTCGCTGAGCGCGCCAGCGAGCCGCCCCTTGGCCGCCTCGAGGTCAGGCTTCTGGGTGGCGGCAGCGGCCTGCGCTGGGGCAGCCTTGGCGGCCCCCTTGGGAGCTTCAGCTTGGCTGTCGGAGCGGGCGTCGGCTACTGGAGCATGGGCAGAGGCTGCCGCGGGGTCTGACTGGCAAGCATCGAGCACGGCGCGCACCAGAGCCCCCTTCTCCTTGTCTTCGCCGACGGGCCCCAGTAAACACGCCGCGATTTTGTCCTCGAGTTTGTCGCTCGCCATGAGCTTTTGCAGCGTCAGGTCAGACGGCTCACGGAGAGGGTCTGACGGAATCGCGACGTTCTGGTTCGCGGTCGCCCAGGCCACCAGCGGCTTCAGGTCGGTGCTGTCCTTGCCCCCTTGGGAAATCTGGTCGCCGAGCCCAGCGCTGAAGGCGCGAGCCAAGGAGTTGGCGATGGGCCCGCGATAGGCGGGGTCGATGGCATTGAGGCGATCGACCAGGCGTTGCGTCTCCCCCGCGGTCAAGACCCCATCGTTGTTCCACAGGGCGTTCGCAGACTGCACCAGCGCCTCGGTGTCCCGCTTGAGGGCCTGTACGTCAGCTTCACGGGGCGCCTGGGTGGTCTGCGCGGCTTGATGCGCAGCCGGCTTCGGCGGCGCACTTTGCGGCGTCGCAGCGCGAGGGGCGGGGGCAGCGTCACCCAGTGCCTCGCGCACAAACGCGGTCTGACGACTCGTAGAGGCTGTGGGAGCGTTTTGTTGCTGGGCTGCCGCCGCTTCGGAACGCTGCAGTTCCTGCATCTTTGCGAACTGCTCCCGCTCCATTTGTCCCGCGATATGGATCATGAACGCGGCGAGCAGGTCTTCGAAGCACCCGCCGCGCAACAGCAGCATGGACAGGTAGTCGAAGTTGCGTGCTGGCGGCGCATCGAGACGATTGGCCCAGGCAGACATGGCGCCTTGCTGTTCGAGGCTGCCGATCCAATCGCGGAGGAGGGGCCGGGCGTCGGAGGCGACCGGGATCGTCTGATCGCGGCTGCCGTTGCGGATCACAGCGGCAAGGAACTGCTGTGAGCTGGGGTCGAGCTGCTTGGCCTTTTGGATGATCGCCCTCATCTCAGGCTGGGTGACCTTGCCCTTTTTGGCTTTGAGTTCGAAAGCCATCTGCATCGCGGTCCGCTGGGAGGAGAGGCCGACGAGCTCGGCTTGCGCGCGGGGTTTCAGCGCTTCGGGGGCGACCTGCAAGGTCTGCGCGAAGACCTCTCGGGCTTCAGGTGTCGCCTGGAACATGTCGAGCTGAAAAAGCTGGAGCAGCTCGCCCCTAACCTCCGCCTGCTTGGCCTCGGGGAGCTTCGTCAGCAAGGAGCTGATTTGCTGCGCCTCTTCGGCCGAAATTTGCACCCCGGCCGCGCTCTTCGGGTCGACGGATTTTCCGATCTGCGCGAAGACTTGTTGGAGGACGGGCGTTTGTGGGCGCTGGAGGCGGGGCGGAATCATGGACGACCTCTACGTAGGAAAAAAAAACCACCTTGTCGCACCCCGATTATCGACCCTATGCGCACAAGTTGCGCCATAGCGTGAGGAGGAGCGCGCCAACGTGCTGGATCTAGCGCCTCCTGAACCTTTTTGGCCAGCCTGCGGCCTATTGTGCCGCCGAAGAGCGATCGCACCACTTCGCGCTTGGCCTCGCACCGACTCTCGTGCAGAAGTGGGGCGGAGGAGGCCGCACGATGACCGGCACAACGACGCTCGATGAGGTGCTCGACCTGGCTTACGAGGCGCTCTACGAGGGCGAAGTGGAGGAGGCCCGCCGCCTGCTCGACAAGGCCCGGCAGCTAGACAGCCAAGACCGGGACGTTCTGCTGCTGGAGGCCGATGTGTTCGAGGCCGAGGGCGCGGGCGAAGAAGCCATCGCCGCCGTCGAGGAGGCGCTCCGTCGTTATAAGGGCGACCTGCCCCTCACCTTTCGGCACGCCACTCTCCTGATGGACGTCTACGAAGACGTCGCTGGCGCGCGACCCCTGCTCGAAGACGTGGTGGCGCGGCTAGAAGCGGGCGAGCTCTCGGCCGACAGGTCGTCTGACAAGCGGGCCGCCAACGACAATGAGGAAGAGGAGCAGGCAGATCCCGCGATGGAGCTCCTGTTTGAGGCCCTGTTGGCGCTCTCCGACTGTCGCTCTGCCGACCATGACCCCGTGGGGTGCCTTGCGGCCGCCGAGCGAGCGGTCGCGCTGGCGCCGGAAGATGCGACGGCACGACTCGTACGCGCCGCCGCCCAATTCGACCTGTGCCAACTGGAGGAAGCCGAGAAAGGGGTAGCTCAAGCGCTCGATCGCGATCCGCGGCTCGCCGATGCTTACTGGCTGCGAGGGCGCATCCTCACCGTGCGCGGAGACGAGAAAGGCGCCACCAAAGCGTGCGAGCGGGCGGCCACTCTTGACGGCGAACGTTTCCGCGCCCCGCTGCGGGTATCCGAAGATGAGTTCGTGCGCCTGATGGAGCGCAGCCTCGAGGAACTCCCGGCGAAGGTGCGCACCTACCTACGAAACGTTGCCATCGCGGTCGAGGACATTCCGCCGCTCGAGCGCCTTCGCCTCGCCGAGCCGCCGCTGTCTCCAGGCTCCCTCGGCCTATATGAGGGGACCCCGCCCTCGCTTGCGCCCGGTGACGATCCATGGGCACACCTGCCAAGCCAGATCACGTTGTTCCGCAAGAACATCGAACTCGCCGCCCGGGACGAGGAAGACCTGCAGGACCTCGTCGCTACCACCCTGCTGCACGAGGTAGGGCACTATCTCGGCCTCGACGAAGACGAGCTGGAGGCGCGGGGCCTCGACTGAAGGCGCCGCACGGAAGCGGCCCACGAACTCAAGCCATGGGGGTCGATGAGCAAGGTCACCTCCGACGTTGACGTCGCCTCCGGCGCAGCAGAGCTACCGCGATGATCCCGAGGGCATTTGGCAAGCCCGCGGAAGTGCAGCCCTCACGCAGGGGCGGTGAAGAGGCCTGCCGCTCGCTGACGTCGGGGGCTGTGGCGGGAGGCTCCCCCGCAGGGGCGGTGGCATCTTTGCCATCGCAGTCTTGATCGAGGCCATCGCCGGGAACATCCACCGCGCCAGGATGCTCGGCGGGGTCGTCGTCGTCACAATCGGGGGTCTCGCTTGGTATCGCGTAACCCGGTGGGGCAGTACAGGCGTCGACCGCTTCGGTGTCGTCAGTGAAACCATCGCCGTCACCGTCACGTGCGAAACGCAGAAGGTCGATGGCGCCCTCATCCACCTCTGCATCGCAATCGTCATCCCGCCCGTTGCACAGCTCCTCTGCCCCTGGTTGCACGTCCCCCGCGAGGTCATCGCAGTCGTGTGTAGGGGTACCGAGGTGGCCGAGGCCCACCGCGCTGCAAGCGAGATCTGACGAAGCGCGCGTCGACGGGGTGTCTGCGAGGTAGCCATCCTCGTCTGCATCCACAAAGCACAGCTCCTCACCGTCACAGTTACTATCGATGAAGTCCCCAGGGAACTCGACAGCGAGGGGATGCACATCTTTATCGTTGTCGTTGCAGTCCTCGCAGTTGGCAAAGCCATCGCCGTCTTGGTCGAATTGAGGCGCGTGTCCATCGCAATTAGCGTCGATGACGTCGGCGCACGTCTCCTCAGCACCAGGGAAAACCGCCGCATCGCCATCGTCGCAGTCGACCGGGGCGTCGGAGAAACCCGCCTCCCCTACATCGAGGCAGTCGGTGTCGCTTGAGATGATGACGAGCGAGTAGCTCGACGTGTATCCGTCACCATCGACATCGACGTAACAATACTCCCGACCGTCGCAGTCCTGGTCGACGTTGTCTCCGGGGAAGTCGAAGGCGCCCGGGTAAACAGCGGGGTTTTCATCATTGCAGTCGGCGCAACTGAGGGCGCCATCACCGTCGAGATCTTGGTCACCCTGGCGACCGTCACAGTTGCTATCTATGCCAGAGGCACAGTCCTCCGGGGCGCCCGGATAAATCGTATCATCGGTATCATTGCAATCGCCGTCAGTGGTGACTGTGCCCAGCGGACCGCTGCAAAAATACCCAGCCAGTTCCGCACCGTGACCATCGTTATCCTCGTCGAAGAAATACGGAACGAGGCCGCCGACGTCGTCATCCTGCTCATTGATTCTGCCGTCACAGTCGTCATCTCTCGAGACGTCATCACAGACTTCCGATGCCAATGGCGACACATCGGCGCGGCCATCATTGCAGTCACCCAATGGTGTCATGGCCCCAGCTTCGCTGAAATCATCGCAGTCGAGGTCAGCGGAGATGACGGTGGCAACTCGATCAGGCACGAATCCATCGCGGTCGGCATCTACGTAGCAGAGCTCGAGGCCGTCGCAATCTTGATCGACACCATCGGCGACGACCTCTACGGCGAGAGGAAATATGGCCGGATCGGAATCGTCGCAGTCATGACCTGGCACAGTGCTCACGCTCGCGGGGATTTGCTCGCCAACGCACCGCTCCACACTGACGGTGCCAAACACCCCGTCCTCGTCTTGGTCAAGATATACGACCGCCATGCGATAACGGTTTCGGGCATTGTCGGGATGGGCGTTTTCATCGGGGAACGGGTCGTCGGTGGGATCGTCGTCGCAGTCGGCGCCGGGCTCCACAACGAAACCTTGCGGGAGCTGCGTACCGCTACAGACCAGTGATGCCTCATCACTGCGCGCCACTCCGTCCCCATCCGCATCGAGAAAGCCGTTGCGCCACTGAAACAAGGCCTCATCACTGTCATCGCAGTCTATTTCCAAGAAGACGGTGGCTTCTCCGGCGGGACCGCAGGACAGCTCGGCATCCTGTGCGGCATAGCCGTCCCCATCGTCGTCACGACCGCTCGCGATGACCATCTTTGCATCATCGTCGTCATCGCAGTCCACCCCGGCACTCACGGAAGCGTAGGGAGGGAGCGCCTCGGCTCCGGTGCAGATCATTCGTGGCTGCGCGGTGCTGCCATAACCATCGCTGTCTTTGTCGATGTAAAGCGGTTGGAACTGATACCGGCTCTCATCCGTATCGTTGCAGTCCGTTCCTGCCGTGGTCTCGCTGTAGTTGGGTGACGTGGGCAAACTCCCGTCGGTGCACAGCAGCGTGGGTGCGGTCTGGGAACTGTAGCCGTCTCCATCGATGTCGAGATAACCGGACCTCTGGAGCCAACGGTCTGCACGTTGGTCGTCGCAATCAATGCCAAGGCTTGTCGAGGTGTAAGGCGGTTCAACCTGCGCGCCCATGCATATCGCTGACGATATGTCGGTACGGGTGTACCCGTCGCCATCACCATCGAGGAAGGCCGGTGCGAGCCGCCAGATGCCGGCGTGGTCATCATCGCAGTCGTCGCCAGGCAAGGCGGAATATCCAGACGGCAGCTCCGCATCGGTGCACACCTCGACCGCATCACCTGCCACCGCGATGCCGTCTTGGTCGTCGTCGAGGTAACCGAGCAACATCTGGGTGCGGTTTGGGTCGAGGGGTGCACAGTCGCATGCATCGCCGTAGCCGTCTTGGTCAGCATCAGACTGATCAGGGTTCGTTTGACCACTGCAAGTGTCACAAGCGTCGGGGGCGCCATCGTTGTCGCCGTCGGCGCTCACCACCGACGTCTGCGACGTGGCGAACCCGGGTCGGCTCAGGTCGGTCGTGCGCGCAGGGATCTGCCCCTCGGTCCACACGCCACACTCGTCACCGAGTTCCAGCCCATTGCGCTGGCCATCAGCGTCGGAATCGAGGTGGTACAGCGCCGCCCAAAAACGAGCGTAATCGACAAAACCGTTGGTCACGACCCGAGGGTCTGGATTGGACAGAGAGGTACAGAGTTCGCTCGCCGCCCGCTTCGGAGGACACAGCAGCGCCTGGAAATCGCGACCGAAAGCGTTGCGGGCATCGCCACCCGATGTCGAGTTGTGACACGTGATGCAGCCGACCTGGAGCCCGTTGGGGACGTAGCTTCGGTACCCGGGGTAAGCGTTCGTGACGTCCGCGGTAAGGGCTAGCGCAAGCCATACGACGAGCGTGAGAGGGCTCCGGGGGCCTGGGCTCGGCGTCACAGTGGCGATCGACATCGGTCGAAAGTACTAGGTCCCCGGCCACGCGTCCTGCGGTCGCCGGAGCGAGACACAGCGACCTCCCAGTGGCCGTCCAGGGCTGCACCGTAGAGCCAGCTTCGCATCCCGCGCAGTTGGTGGTGCCGACGCTGTTTCTGTTCGCTAAGATGTGTGGGGTGTACATCGTAGATCTGCAGTGCGACCGCGAACATCGCTTCGAAGGCTGGTACGAATCAGCGTCGGAGCTGCGTGCGCTAGAGGCGTCCGGGGAAGTGACCTGCCCGCTTTGTGAAGCGCCCGCCCATGCGGTGCCCACGGCGTCCCGGGTCTCCACAAGCCGTACGCGCCCCGTGGAGCCACAGGTACCCACGGCACAGTCACAGGTACCTGCGGCAAGCGACGGCAGGATGCCCTTGGAGTTCCAGAAGCGTCTGGCGAAGGTAGTGCAATGGGTGCGACAAACCCATGAAGACGTAGGGCCAGCGTTTGCAGACCGCGCCATCGCGATGCATCGTGGTGATGAGGCGGCGACCCCCATTCGAGGCGAGACCAACCCCGAGGCAGAGGCGCGCCTGCTCGACGAAGGAGTACCCTTCTTGAAGTTGCCGATCCCGGACATCGAGCAAAACTGAGTCCGCACGGGTGGCCGACCGGGTGCAGGTTCGTCCCGCGACGTGAAGCCAGCTATGGTGCGTCGGGCGTAGCGGTGTGCGTCGTGCGAAGACCGCGCACAGTGGAGGCATGTCATGAGCGCTCGCATCTTTCCTTTCCAGCATGCGCCAACCGGGACCGTGGTGTTCGGGGCGGGAACCGCCGGAAAGCTCGCAGATCAACGATTGCTACGCCGCGCAGAGAGACTGCTCGTCGTCACAGACGCGGGGGTTCGCACCGCTGGGCTCCTCGAGCGCTGCCTGCAAGGGCTCGGTGAGCGGGTAGCACTCGTCGACGATACGGTTCGCTCCGATGGCGATGCCGACCATGTTGACGATCTCGCCGCCCGCGCACGTGCAAGTTCCATCGACGCCATTGTGGCCGTGGGGGGCGGGTCGGTGATCGACACCGCGAAGGCCACCGCAGCCGTCGTCGCGAAGAAATCCTCTTTGGCCTCCCTCGAGGGGATCGCCACCGTCCGCAGCGCACTTTTGCCGATCGCGGCAGTGCCCACCACAGCTGGCACTGGGTCGGAGGCGACGCAGTTCGTTGTCATCACCGATCGTGCGGCGGGGCGAAAGCTCATCCTCACCGACACCTCCCTTGTGCCCTCGCTCGCGGTCCTCGACCCCGAGCTGCTCCTCACCCTGCCCAGGGAGGTCACTGCGGCTACCGGCGTGGACGCTCTCTCGCACGCCGTGGAAGCCCTCGGCTCGAAACTCCGCAACCCTTTCGGCACCGCCCTCGCCCTTGAGGCCGCACGGGTGCTTTTGGCGGAAGACGGGCTCGCCCGATGTCTCTCCCACCCGGAGGACATCGAGGCCCGCGGACGGGTGTTGAGCGCCGCATGCCTCGCTGGCCAAGCCATCTCCACGAACCTACTGGGCGCCTGCCACGCCTTCGCCCACGCCGTGGGCGCTGCGAAGGGGATCCCCCACGGCGTCGCCAATGGTCTGTTCCTCGGCACTGTGATGCGCCTGAACCTCGAGCGTGTTCGCCCAGCGTACGCGACCCTCGGTCAGAGCATCGGCGGTTCAGGAGAGGAGGCCCTGCTCGCGCAACACGCCATCGGTGCGGTGGAGCGGCTCGTACACGAAGTGGCTGGCATCCCGCGCCAGCTGCGGCAGTGCGGAATCACCGAAGGCGACGTACCAGCCCTCGCCCAAGGCGTACTCGCGGACCCCGACCTCGCCACCAATCCCGTCGCGCTGAAAGACGTCGCCACGGTCGAACAGCTACTCCGAGAGCGCCTCTGAGAGATTGCAGGATTCACCCAGCCCCTCCGCTCAGCAGGGTGAGGCAAAATCGACATTCGTCGATTTGCGCACCCGGCTCGTTCCGCCGGAGGGTCTGTTGCCAGACCCTCCCCCCGTCGAGCAAAGCTCGGCCGGGGCCCCC
>JBMTAX010000062.1:0-10206 GCA_049429145.1 Myxococcota bacterium | reverse complement strand
CCTTCATCGATGCTGGTTTCCTCGCTGTCGTCTACGGTGGCGTCGACGAGGGGAAGTATCTCTGCAGCCACGACCTTGTCGACACGCTGCACATCACCGGCTCAGACAAGACCTACGACGCCATTGTGTGGGGCGAGACTGCTGCCGAACGAGCGCGGGCAAAGGCAGAGGGTCGAAGGCGTCTCGACAAGCCCTTCACCTCCGAGCTAGGCAACGTGACGCCGATCCTCGTGGTGCCTGGCCGCTGGTCGAAGCGCGAGCTCGCCTGGCAGGCTCGTCACGTCGTCGCGGCCGTGGCGCACAACGCGAGCTTCGATTGCGTGGCGGGCAAAGTCTTGGTGTTGGCCCGCGGGTGGGAGCAACGCGAGGCCTTCGTCGGGCTCGTCAAAGAGGGGCTGCGCGCGCTGCCTCCGAGGAAGGCGTACTACCCCGGTGCCGAGCGGCGATACGCAGAGATGTGCGGCTGTTATCCGGGCGCCGAAGTGCTCGGCGCACGCGGCGAACTCGTCGTGCCCTGGACGTATTTCCCCGACGTCCCGCCCCAAAAGGGGGAGACGGCGCTCACCCAGGAAGCCTTCTGCGGGGTCCTCGCTGAGGTCAACCTCGACGTCACTGACACGGAGGATTACCTCCGCGCCGCAACCCGCTTCTGTAATGACGATGTCTGGGGGACACTCGCCTGCTTCCTGCTCACGGGTGGCGACGTCGAAGCTCGCCACCACGCCGCTTTTGAGCAGGCCTTGGAAGAGCTCCGCTATGGAACCATCGGCGTCAATCTTTGGCCCGGCGCCATCTTCGGCTTCATGAGTCCATCGTGGGGCGCATTCCCTGGACACACCGACGTCGACATTCAATCTGGCCGAGGCGTGGTGCACAATACTTCGCTTCTCGATCACCCCCAGAAATCCGTCGTGCGCTCTCCCGTTCGCCTCCCGGTGACCCCACCGTGGTTCGCAGACCACCGCAACCTCCTCGGCGTAGGCCAGAGCCTCCTTCGCCTCGAGCAACGCTACTCCCCCATCGGCGTCGCGCTCGCGTTCCCATCGCTCTTGAAAGGGTGACCCCGTGACGTCGAAGACTCCCCTCGAAACCTGGACCGCGCTCGCGACGCGCGAGCTGAATGGCGAATCACCGGAGTCGCTGTGCTACGACACCGCCGAGGGCATCCCTGTCAAGGCGCTCTACACGTCTGACGACCTCGCGGCTGTCGATAAAGCACAGCTCGATGCACTGCCGGGGGTCTTTCCCTTCGTCCGCGGCCCGCGTGCGACTATGTATGCACACAGACCATGGACCATTCGCCAGTATGCGGGTTTCTCGACGGCGAAAGACTCCAACGCCTTCTACCGTCGCGCCCTCGCCGCCGGGCAGCGAGGTCTTAGCGTCGCTTTCGATCTCGCCACGCACCGGGGTTACGACTCCGACCACCCGCGTGTCACAGGCGACGTGGGACAAGCGGGTGTCGCGATCGACAGCGTCGAGGACATGAAGCTGCTCTTCGACGGTATCCCGCTCGGCGAAGTCAGCGTGTCGATGACCATGAACGGCGCGGTGCTGCCCGTGCTCGCCAGCTACATCGTCGCTGCCGAGGAACAGGGCGTCGACGAAAGAGCGCTGTCAGGGACGATCCAGAACGACATCCTCAAGGAGTTCATGGTCCGCAACACCTACATTTACCCGCCAGCGCCCTCGATGCGTATCGTCGGTGACATCATCGCGTACACCTCTGCGCGCATGCCCCGCTACAACTCCATCAGCATCAGCGGGTATCACATGCAGGAAGCCGGAGCCGATGCTGCGCTCGAGCTCGCCTACACCCTCGCTGACGGCCTCGAATACGTGCGCATCGCCCAGGCACGAGGGCTTGCAATTGACTCCTTCGCACCGCGACTGAGCTTCTTCTTCGGCATCGGCATGAACTTCTACATGGAAGTGGCGAAGCTCCGCGCCGCCCGCCTGCTCTGGGCGGAGATGCTCGAGCGCCAAGGCGCGCGCGACCCGCGCTCGCTCATGCTTCGCACCCACTGCCAAACGAGCGGTTGGAGCCTGCAGGCGAAGGACCCCTACAACAATATCGTGCGCACGACGGTGGAGGCCATGGCCGCAGTCTTCGGTGGTACCCAGTCGCTGCATACGAACAGTTTCGACGAGGCGCTCGCGCTTCCCACCGAGTTCTCGGCCCGCATCGCGCGGAACACCCAGCTGATCCTTGCGGAAGAGACGGGGATCCCAGCCGTGGTCGATCCATGGGGTGGCTCGTACTTCATGGAATCGCTCACCGCACAGTTGGCAACGAGAGCCCGAGAGATCCTGGGCGAGGTAGAGCAGCTGGGTGGTATGGCGAAGGCCATCGAGTCGGGCTTGCCCAAACTGCGAATCGAGGAAGCGGCGGCGCGCAAACAGGCACGCATTGACCGGGGTGACGACGTTATTGTCGGTGTAAATAAATACCCCCCAGAGACCGACGAGCACGTAGATGTCCTCAAGATCGACAATGCAGCCGTGCGCGAGGAACAACTGGAGCGGCTTGCGGCACTTCGCGCAACCCGCAACGAAGACGCTGTTCGCGGGGCCCTCGCCGCCCTCGAGGCAGGCGCCCAAGGAGACGTCAACCTGCTCGAGCTCAGCGTGCACGCGATGCGGGCACGGGCGACCGTGGGCGAGGTCTCCGATGCCCTTGAGCGGGTCTTCGGTCGTCATCGCGCGGAGATTCGAAAGGTGAGCGGCGTGTACGCTGGCGCCTATGGCGAGAACGGCCCCATCGAAGCCGTGCGGGCGCGCATCGAGAACTTTCTCGAGCGCGAGGGTCGGAGGCCGCGCATGTTGGTGGTCAAGATGGGCCAGGATGGGCACGACCGTGGTGCCAAGGTCGTCGCGACCGCGTTCGCTGACCTCGGCTTCGATGTCGACGTGGGCCCGCTGTTCCAGACCCCCGAAGAGGCGGCGCGACACGCCATCGAATCCGATGTGCATGTGGTGGGGGTCTCGAGCCTCGCGGCCGGACACCGCACCCTCGTCCCGCTGCTCATCGAAGCGCTGCGGGCGGCGGGTGCGGCAGACATCCTCGTCGTCGCTGGTGGGGTCATCCCGCCCGACGACGAGCCTGCGCTCCGCAGCGCGGGAGTCTCTGCGGTGTTCGGTCCGGGCACCCCCATCCCTGCCGCCGCCCACGCTGTCCTCGATGCCCTCGCGGCGAGGCGGGCTTGAGCGCCGAGCAGACCTCCCCTCATGCCCTGGCGACGGCCATTCGCGCCGGCGACCGGCGAGCCCTTGCCCGCGGGATCACCCTCGTCGAGAGCAGCCTTGAGGCGCACATGGAGCGCGCCCATCGCTTGCTCGATGAGCTCATGCCATTCACCGGCCACGCCCATCGGATCGGCATCAGCGGTACACCCGGTGTCGGCAAGAGCACCCTCATCGAGCACCTGGGCCTTCACCTGACGGAGTCCGGTGGGCATCGACTTGCAGTGCTCGCCGTGGATCCCTCGAGCCCACGTTCCGGCGGTAGCTTGCTCGGGGACAAGACTCGCATGGAGCGCCTCGCGGCCGATGAGCGCGCCTTCATCAGGCCCTCGCCGTCACGGGGCGCCCTCGGCGGTGTAGCTCGTCGTACCCGTGAAGCGATGCTGCTATGCGAGGCGGCCGGGTACGATGTCATCATCATTGAGACCGTTGGGGTCGGCCAGTCGGAGAGTGCCGTCGCCCAGATGGTCGACACCTTTTTGCTCCTGGTCCAGCCCGGGAGCGGCGACGAGCTACAGGGCGTCAAACGCGGCGTGCTGGAGTTGTGTGACGTCGTCGCGATCACCAAGGCCGATGGTGACCTGCAGGACGCGGCGAAGCGTGCGCGGCTCGACTACGAGCATGGTCTACACCTGCTGCGAAGCGGCGAGCGGGTTCCGGTGCTCAGCGTGAGCGCCACCACGGGCCAAGGCCTTGACGAGCTCTGGCAGACCCTCTGCTCGGTGCACACGATGCTCGCTGCGGGCGGCGCGCTCACGGAACGGCGCGCGGCCCAAGCGGAGGCTTGGCTGTGGCAAGCCATCGCCGACGAGCAGCGGCGGAGGTTCCGGGCCCACACCGAGGTACGCGCCCGGCTCGAGGACGTGGTGACTGCGGTCAGGAACGGGGCTACGTCCCCGGAAGCTGCGGCAGGGGAGCTTTTGGCCGTGTTTCTCGGTCGAATGGCCGGGGCTCCCTAGCACGCTTTCGTTCGCGGATCGGCAAGACCTTGTTAGAACCGCCGGGATGTCGTCACAACAGCTCCCGGTGTCCGGGCCATTCGCCGCCTTCGCCCGCTTGATCGTGCGGGCGCCGTGGCTCGTGATCTCCACGATCCTCGTCGTGACCCTGGGTCTTGGCGTCGCCGCCGCCAAAATCCGTGTCAACAACTCTGATGAGATTTTCTTCGTACAGGACGACCCGCTCCTCGTCACCCACAAGCGCTTCGAACAGCGCTTTGGCAGCGACGAGTTCGTGCTCGTCTTCCTCGAGGGAGACGTCTTCACCCGCCCGGTACATCGAGCGGTCGATGACCTCGTCACGGCGATGCAAAATCTCCGTTTCGACGGAGAGCCGGTCTTCACGGTGGTGCTCTCTCCCTTTCACGCACCGACCGTAAAGGATGCCGCGGGTAGCATCGAAATCGCCCCTCTGCTCGCCTCCAATGGGCCTCCCTCCGATGAGGATCTTGCCAACGCCAAACGCATCGCAACCTCGCACCCCGTATACCGCGACCTACTCGTGAACCGCGATGGAACCGCTGCCGCGATCGTCGCCACCTTGCGCGCGCTCGACAACGACAACACCTACCAGATGTTCATTGCGCAGGAAGTCGAGCAGATCGTGAACAACTTCGCGCCGAAGGAACTACGGCCTCTCATCGTCGGGGGCCCGATGTTCAAGCGCCAGATGGATCGCGTCACCGTGGCTGAATCGTCCACCTTCGGGAGTGCGGCGATCCTTGTCTCGGTGCTCGCACTCTTTCTGCTTTTCCGTCGCAAGCGACAGGTGACCGCTGCCATCGGGGTCGTCGTCATTGCGGTGATCTGGACGGTCGGCGCCATGTCGCTGCTCGGCTACGAGATGAGCCTCGTCTCCATCATCCTCCCCCTCGCCGTGGTCATCATGGGGCTTGGCGCGGGGGTGCACCTCATCAACGAGTTCCGGGAACTTCGATTCCGTGGACAGCGGAGACGCGAGGCCGTGGTGCACGCTCTCGGGTTGATGGGGGTTCCCGCCCTGATGACAGCCATCACTACCGCCATTGGGTTCTTGGCGATGTTGACGGCACCCGTGCTGCCCATGCGAGAGCTCGGACTGTTTGCAGCGGTCGGTGTGATGTGCGCGTACGTTCTTGCAGTCACGCTCGTGCCGGCCGTTCTTGCGGTCGGTGACGACGACACAGAACAGCCGGAGGAGGTAGCGCGGTACGCGAGAGAACACCGCATCGAAGCACGGATGACTCGTGTCTTCGGTCTCATCGGTGACCTCGTGGTGGGCCATGCCCGCGAAGTCACCATCGCCTTTCTGTTGCTGTCGCTCGTGTGTGGCTACGGACTCGTGCACACCGTCGTGGAGAGCCACATCCTGCAAGCTTTCCGTCGTGATCAGCCCTTTCGGCAGGCGGTAGAGCACGTTGACGAGAAGCTCGGTGGCACGACGAGCATTGAGCTCGTCATCGACAGTGGCACCTCAGGGGGTGTCTACGACGCAGAGTTCCTGCGGCGCGTGGCGGCGCTGCAGGACTGGATCGTGGATACGCAATCAGACATCGTGGGCTCGACGCTGTCTGTGGCTGACCTGATGCGTGAAGTCAGCCTCGCCTTCACGGGCCAGCGAAACCTGCCAGACTCCCGCGAGCGGGCTGCACAACTGATGCTGTTGTATGAGTCGAGCGGTGGAGATCTCCGACTCGTCGTCGATCATGCGGCGCGACGAGCGCGCATCAACATCCGGACAAGGCAGCGCTCCACCACCCGTTCCCTCGCGCTCGAGGCTGCGCTGCGCGAAAAGGCGACGGCGCTCTTCGAGGACTGGCAGCCAAGTGCCCCCTCCGCACCGGCCGGTACCCAGCGGGCGTCGGAGAATGACGGCCACGACCCCGGCGCAGGTAGCGACGACGAGCTCGTGATCGTCGACGACTCGTCCCCTCCCAAAGCAGAGACCGCCTCAGACGATACCGAGATCGTCCTCGTCACGGACGACGCCCCCGCTGCCAACGCTGGAGACACGACACCTACGACGACGGCACGGCCTGACGAAGACGAGCCGCCCCTCGCAGCAGGTGCCTCGCGCATCGAGTTCGCGGGCACGGGCCAGCTGTACATCCACCTCGCCGAATACGTCATCGACAGTCAGCTGCAGTCCTTCACGCTGGCGACAATCATCATCAGCTTGCTCATGATGATGATGCTCCGCAGCTTGAAGCTAGGGCTCGCGGTGATGGTTCCGAACATTCTGCCCATCGTCGGTACCTATGGGCTCATGGGGTGGATGGGCATCTCGGTCGACTGGCTCACTGCACTTATCGGCGTCTCCGCCCTCGGTGTCGCCGTCGATGGCACCATCCATATCGGAACACGCTATCGATTGAGCAGAGTGGCGGGCATGAACGCAAAGGAAGCCGCACACGCCGTTCTCACCTCTACGGGTCGCGCCATCGTCGTGACGAGCGGGGTGCTCGTAGCGGGCTTCCTCGTCCTGACCCCATCGGTGCTGGCGTCACTCGCCCGCTTCGGTGCGTTGATGGCGGTGTGCCTGCTTCTGGCCCTCCTCTTTGACCTCCTCATGACGCCTGCGGTGCTGGCGTGGCTCTCGCCAGCGGTGCCGACGAAGAAGAGCACGGAGAGAGCGTGATGCCGGTGAGGCGAGCAGGCACCCATTCGCCACTCCGCCTCACTTTGTATGCCTCACCCTGCTCGTTCCGCCGGAGGGTCTGTTGCCAGACCCTCCCCCCGTCGAGCAAAGCTCGTCCGGGGCCCCCACCCAAGAACGCAGGCAGGGCGAAAACCCGCTGAAGAGGCTTTTCGCCTCCGCCTGCTAGAGGGCCTGCGTGCAGACGCGCTCCTCGTGGGGCAACGACGCCAGGGGAACCCCCATCCTAGATGCGACATAGCGTCCCTCGGCTTTTTGTCTGCCCCTGAGGATCTCCTCGCCACCAGCGACGTGGGCACAGCCACTGCACCTTCGTCACATGGCGCTCAACCCTGTGTGTACAGGCTCAGGCGCTTCGCCCCAGTCGTCGGCCAGCCAAGAGCTGGCAGGAGGTTCCCATGGGACACAAAGTGCGTGACGTGATGACCCGAAATCCGCTGACGATGCTCCCCAAGGCCACGATGCTTGAGGCCGCGACCAGCATGCGGGACGCAAACATCGGCGATGTGCTCGTGGTCGATGGCGATAGCGGTCCGTTGCGCGGCATTCTGACCGACCGAGATATTGTCGTTCGCGGGCTGGCGGAGGGCCTAGACCCTTCCCGCACCACACTCGACGATCTCTGCAGTCATCGTCTGGTCACGATCTCTCCCGATGAAGAGTATGAAAACGCCGTTCGCGTGATGCGTGAAGCGAGAGTGCGAAGACTTCCCGTGATGGAGAATGGACGTGCAGTTGGCATCGTCTCGCTTGGAGACCTCGCCGTGTGGAGCGACCCGCATTCAGTGCTCGGGGAAATCAGCGCCGCACCGCCCAACCGATAGTGCGTTCGAGTCGTCGTCTGTTCGTGATGCAAGCGAAGCACGCTCGCAACCTCGATGGTGTATGTTTCGGTCATGAATACGCTTGGTCGTCATCGCAGCCACGGTCGGCATATTGCACGTGTCCTCGAACCGCGCTTCAGGGGGCGGGCGCGCGCCGTCGCCTTCACGTGGATGACGTCGTGCCTTGGCGCGGTGTGGCTGTGGTCAGCGTCCGCTCTCGCCTGTCGCTGCGCACAACCGCCGGCGCCCGCCATAGCGCTCGAAGGTGCAGAGGCCGTCTTCATCGGCCGCGTGGTCGATGTGAGACGCCACAGCGACCGTGAACGCGCGATCGACTTTGTGGTTGAGCGCGTGTTCAAGGGCTCCCTCGGTAGGACCGTCACGGTCCTCACACCGATGAGTTCGGCGGCGTGTGGGCGCAAATTCGAGAACCACGTGAGCTACCTCGTCTACACCGGTCGCTTGGGAGACGCGTTGCATGACAACCTGTGCAGCCGCACCACGCCGCTCGAGGACGCTGGCGACGACATCGCCGAACTGACCGCCCTCCCCCTCGGCGCGCGGGACCCAAGTGACACCCACGAGCGGCCTTCCCCCGAAGGTGCCAGCTCAATCCCAGAGGCCCAACCTGACGTCGAGGGACAGAACCCCGAAGCTCGAAAGGAGGAGACTCCACCGCCGGTCGAGCACGAGGCCATACCGACCTTACACGAGGTTGCGCCTGCCCTCGATGAGACCCCGGCACAGCTGGTCACTGAGGCGCCCCGCCTCGACGATGGAGAGCGCGAGCCAGATCCCGAGCCTGCGGCTCCCGCGCGCAGGACGACGTCAGCTGCCCCTGCCGCACCCGTCGAATCCGTGGTTTCCCCTGAGGCGATACAGAGCGGTAGTTGCGCGAATGTGTCCGCGTGGAGTGCGCCGCACCTGCTTGGACTCTTGCTCACGCTCGTCGCGCGGCGTCGAAGGAATCGTGCGTGGCGAACGCAGCGATAAGGGCACCCGTCGCAGGGCTTGGAGGGCAAGAACTCTGTTGCGCGACGTGCCGCAGCGTACCAAGGGGGAAGGATGGCAGCGCTGGATACCCACGACCTTGAGCGTCTCCTCCGTGTGTTTCACCGCCGCGGAAGCGACGGGCAGCGCGTATACTCTGACGACGACATTCGACGTTTCTTGCCTGTACTCGCCCTCGCTGCCATGCGTGACGGGGAGCTGTCTGAGGGCGTGGTTGTGGTGTTGCAGGGTTTTGCGAAGTCACTCGGTATTGGCCCGGAGACGGGCGCGGAGGATACCGAGCTCCTCGTGCGACGATACCTCGAGCAGAACCCTCCGCATCCCCAGATGCTCGCCGAGGTACGAGGGATTCTGCAGGAGGTTCTTCTGCAGGTCGGCCGCCTCGACGCTTCAGCGGCCGCGAAAGTGCTTGGTCAGGCAGTGAGCAGCGTGCCTGTGGGGCACGGAGAGGTACCGCGCGGATCACGCAAAGCGGGTCCTCTCGTCCGCTTCGAGCTCGATAGCGACCCGCAAAAGTCCGAAGACTGACGGGCGCGCGAGGAAGGTACCGGTCGTCTCGCTCAGGCTTTCTTGTCGCCGAAATCGACGATGCTGCTCAGGTTACCGGTCTGGCCAGGGAGCTTCTGGTCGCCGAAGTCCACGATGCTGGCGAGGCCACCGGCGCTGGTGGGGCGTTTCTGATCACCGAAGTCGACAATACTGCCCACGGCGCCGGGTACAGGGTCGAGCTGATCACCGAAGTCCACAATGCTGCCGCGCTGGCCCGTGGTACCAGGGAGGGACACCGACGGCATCCCCGCGTCGGGCAGAAGCCCGAGCCAGCCAGCCAAGACATCGACCGCGTCCCGCAACATCCCACAAAGCCCGCCTGCAGAAGGCAACAAGCCCGGCTCCACGGTCTGGAACGCCGCGATCACCTGTGCTTCGTTCATGGTCACCGCCTCTGGCGACGACGAGAGCCGGGTCATGGACGGGGATACATTGTCGTTGATGCGCATGGTCGCCTCCGGGCAAGAATGGAGGATAGCGCGATCGACGCGGAGACTGCATCCCCTCCTGCGATCCGCTCCTGCAGGTGCATCGGCTACCCGGCGCTGGCCTCCCGCACCCACTCGGTGGCCTCTGCGAGCCCGCGCGCCACCAACAAACGCCGCAACGCCCCGGGCACCCCGTGGCCCAGGTCGAGTTCTACACTGTAGGTGACCAGGGACGCCCCTGGGGCGCCTGGCACGGCGTCCACTTTCCACATGCCCACGGATCCCGCGAGGTCAGAGGAGCGGGCCTCGTCAAGGCGCCAGGTTGCGTATCGCTCGCGATCACGGAAGCGGTGCGCCACGGAGTACTCGAACGAGAGGCCCGCAGCACGAACCCGGAAGCTGACATCGATCCGGTCGCCCTTGCGCCGGTAGACCTCGGTCGCTTGGACGGAATCGATCCAATCGGGGTACCGCTCAAACTGTTTCAGTACATTCCAAACCGCATCGGGCGAAGCCTC
>JBMTAX010000061.1:0-10213 GCA_049429145.1 Myxococcota bacterium | reverse complement strand
TGGGTCGTGATGTCAGAGACCAACTCCATCGCGGTGGACACCTGCTCAGTGCCCGAGCGCTGTTGCTGAATGATGAGCGCGATCTGCCGCACCGACCTCGTCGTGTCAGCGGCGAGCTTGGTGCTCTCCTCGGTGGCGAGCACCGTGGCTTGGGTCGCCGCGCGGATGGTGGTGGTCAGCTCCTTGATATCGCGCACGGCACCCATGACATTCTCGGCGAGGCGCTGCATCTGCCCCGCCACGAGCGAGAATCCTTTGCCCGCTTCGCCGGCCTTTGTCCCCTCGAGAGCGGCGTTGAGCGCAAGGAGATCGCTTTTGTTGGCGATCTCTTTGATGACCTCGAGGATTTCGCCGATGCGCTGGGTATGCGAACGAAACGAGGCGATACGCTCTTGCACCACCTGGCTGTTTCCTTGTGCGCGCTCTGCGTTCGCGAGCACCCCTTGGGCGGTGGTGGCGATCTCCCTCGACGCATCGAGCAAGGTCTGCATGGTGCGGCGAGTCTCGGTGACAGCGGCGGTCTGCTCGGTGGCGCCGCGCTCTTGTTGCCGGGCGTTAGCCGCGAATTCGCCTGCTGACGACGACAGTCGCACCGCGGTCTCGGAGATCTGCCTCACGAGTTCGCGCTGGCTCTCGATCATCCCTGCGAATGCCACGTTCACGCGACTGATCTCGTCATCGCCCGTCTCCCCCGGGAGCTGCACGGTGAGGTCGCCGCGGGCTACCTTCTCGCTCACCAGCACCAGTCCCTCGAGACGGCGAGCGACAGAGCGGGCGATGGTGTAGCCGAGCAGCAGACCGACGACGAGAAGTCCTGCTGCGATGCCGAGGGCTTCAAGCCGCACCCGCCGGATCTCCCGCTGCACCGATAGCGCCGAAAAGCGCGCGAGCAACAGACCCTCGGCCCCTGCCTTGGTCTTCATGGGCACGGTGACAAGAATGCTGTCGTTGGTGCTCATCAAGGACGTCGACTCGGGGCGGGGCACAGCGCGCGCCGGACGTAGCGTTGCCCCGTTGAGTTCAGCCTTTACCGAGAGCCCGTCCTCACCGAGCAGCATGGCGGCGAGAAAGTCCGGGTCTTCCGCCACGCCGCGAAACACCCCCAAGGCGGCGTCTGCATCGCCGAAGTCGAGGCTCGGCTCAGCGTCGTGCGCAGCGAGTTCTGCGAGGGCCTTCGCCTTCTGCTCGAGGGCGTGCCGCAGCTGCACGCTCTGCTGGTACGGAAAGTAGGAGCCGAAAACCACCACGAGCAACGCGACAAGGCCCGCGATGGTCACGAGGAGCTTCGTCCCGATGCTGCCACCACGAAGACGACTCCCGCGAGGTTCGCTCATCGAATCACCTTGGCCAACTTCATCATGTCACTGGAGAACTGGGCTCCCTCGAGTTTGCTCGCTGCGAGGTTCACCAGGAGGCGTGGCTTGCCCCCCTCCATGACCGCCCCGAGGCTCACCCCTCCCTCGACGTAGCCGGGGGTACTGGAGAGCGTGAGAAGCTTCGCCCGCCGACTGTAGGCGGTGATGGCTGACAGCGAGGGCTCGAGTCCAGAACATAAAAACAGCGCGTCGACGCCCGCGGCAGGGAGGTTCTCGAGTGAGGCTGCGCTCGTGAACGGCACCTCCATCGCACGGAAGGGCAACCCTGCCAGGGTGACCTTCTCAAGGTCGCGAAAGCCTTGCAGCATGCCATCGCACGCGGGTTCGGCGGGCGGGCGCACAACGGCGACAACCACGGCTTCGCCGGCGCGCATCGATAAGGTTTTGTCGTACGCGAGGGCCCGGGCCAGGATGGTACTTGCCAGGGTGGGAGGCACATCGGCGCCGAGGCTCAACAGCAACGCCCCCGTAAGCGACACTCCCAAGAGGACGCGGCGGCGTCGCAATGTCAGAAAAGCCATCAGTCGCTCCTCAAGGGTCCCTTCGTTTACCTCAGGGCGGAAAGCGGGGACAGTTTTGGAATGCCATCCACCGGCCCAGAGGTTGCGAGCGACCCTGGGGCAAAGACGTAGACGAGCTCCCCGGCATTCAGCAGGAGCTGCTGCACGCCCATAGCCGCGAGGTGCGGGAATACCAAGGCAGGCACCTGCCGCTGCGCCCCATTGAAACTGACGAGCTCGACCTCTGGCCCTACCCGCAACACCAAGGAGGGCGTGCAAACGAGCAAGGTGCGGAGAACATCATGTGCTGGTCGAAGGGGGGCAAAGAGAGGTGCCAGGTCGAGGATGAGGTGCTCTTCGATGGCTTCTTGGGGAGAGGCGACTCTCTCGATGTGGTGAGCCTCCACAGCGACCGTGAAGCCCTGGATGCGGCTGACGAGAAAATGATGTCGAGCAGGATCAGTCATCCGCTCACTTTCGCCCGCTGCAGCAGCGCAGGAAGGTCGAGCACGCCGGCAACGTTGTCCTCGAGTTCCACCTCGCCGAGGAGGCCCGCGCGCAACGAGGCGCCGCGCAAGACGTGGGGAGGGCGTAGTGCCTCCGCCCCCCATCCTCGGATCCCGAGCGCGAGGTCGCAGCGAATGCCCGCTTCGAGTTCGCCAGCGCGCACGATGACGAGGCGCTCTTGCTCTCGCTCTGCGGCTCGCTCGCTGGAGAGACCCAGCAACGGACAGAGATCGATGGCCACCACCACCCGCTCCCCGAGAGCGCAGAAGCCAAGGATGTGGCGAGGTGCACGAGGAATGAGTACGGGCGTCGTGTAGGGAGCAACACCGTCGACGCTGGCAGCGGGAACGGCTAGCCGGGTACCTGCCACCTCGATCAACAGGTGGGGCAGACCCTCTTGCTCGGGAACCTCATCCGACTCATCCGCGGGGGCTGCTGTCATGTCGCCTATCGTCTCGTGCATCGCCGAGACGATAGTCTGCTTTTCCCGCGGGCGACATCTTCCCGACACCACTCTCACACGTCGACGATGATCACCGCGCGAGCACCGTTTTGACCCCGCTCGAGCCGGAGCCCGTGCTGCGTCACCGCCTTCACCTCGGTGTGTAGTTGGAGGCGCCCAGCACACTCACCGTGCAAGGTGGCCCGCAGCCCGGTCTCCCCCTCGAGGTCGATCGTTGCCGCAGCGAGGAAGAATCCGTCGCACACGGCGAGCACGACCACGTGATTTAGCCACTGTACCAGCCTGTCTGCGGCATCGACGGCATCACTGATGCGCAAGAATCGCTCCTCGCTCGGGGAGGGAAGATCGTCATCCAAGAGGATCTCCATGAGCGCTCGCGCGCCCTCCTCGAACAGACCCGCCTCATCAGGCGCGATGAGCTCGATCGCCAGATCGGCAGCATGTTCGAGCTGCCGATGACGGGCTTTCATGGGTTCTCTCCCTGGGCGTGAGGCCGCGGCAACAGAATCACTCTGCCCTCCGGCGCTGCGCGGAGCACACGACGGGGGACGGGCAGCGAGAGCAGTTCTCCTCGAGACCATCGTGCGGTCAAGTCGCCGTAATGTGGGTCGCCCACGTGGCCGCTGTTGCCGAAATCGGTGATGAGCCCGAGGCTAGGCTCGGGTCCCATGAGCGCCAGCAGCCGCAAGACCGCGCCATTCTCGACGGGTAGGCCTCCTTCCGCACGCACGCAGCGAGCACAACCCGACTCGGGTCGCGGTGGCGTCGCGAAGAGCCCACCGATGAGCGCCTTGTGCGAGAGCGGCCCCCGAAAGGAGAGCGCGTGAAGATTGCCCCACCGCCACGCCTCGGGGTCACGGCCTAGCTCGTCGTGGAGTTGCTCCATCGCGATGCCAACGGCGGCGGCGACGAAGCGACCGAGCCCCTCGCGCGGTTGGGTGCGGAGATCGTCGAAGAGCGGTGACAAACTACCCGACGCTTCCTCCAAGAGCGCGGCTTCGATTGCCATGGTGACGAAGGGCTCCGCGGCGAGCTGGCGCGCGATATCTTCGCCGAGGTGCACCTCGAGGACATGCAGCTGTAGTGCGTGGAGGAGCAACGTGAAGGGGAGCGCTCCTCGAGAGTTTTCGCCATAGGCGCCATCGAAGTCCCTGACGGCCTCACAAAATGCCGCCACATCGTCGGTGTCAAAGCCGCGCAGGGTCCTCGGACAGGCGTTCGCGAACAGCGGTTGCAGACGCGTCGCTTCGACACTGCGAATGTCTCGCTGCATGTCTACGAGTGCCTGTGGGTCTGCGGGTCCTCTGCCGACGAGTGACTCGAGCAGCTCGCGAATGCGTAAGGCGCGGTGAGGCGTCGAGGCGTAACCGCCGAGCCGCGCAGAGTCATCATTGGGCTCGTCGAGAATGCGCTGATTCGCTGCGACCAGGAAACCCTCGTCGGGATCGGTGACAGCGGCGAGTTCGGCAAAAGGTACGTAGCCCTCCCATGCCGCTCGACGAGAAGACCCATCTCGGGGCAAGCCACGTGACTCGCCCGGGGACCGCTTCGGCAGTTTCCCGGTGAGGCGGTAAGCGATGTGGCCGTCTTGGGTCGCGAGCAACACGCTATGGCTCGTGGCAAGCTGCGCAAGAGCGCGGTCCGCGTCGTCGAGATTTTGCGCACGTGCCAGGTCCCAAAAGCCAAGTAGCTGCGTGCATGTTGCCTCGGGGTCGAAACCGGACCACATGAGGGCATACGCCTTCCCAGGCTCCGTGTCGGTGGCGAACCCCGGGGGTAAAACCGGACCGAATCCCGACACGAAGAAGGTCTCGCTCAGCAGCAAGGTGCCGCCGGCGTAAAAGCGCTCCACCGAAGAGCGCAATGGCAGTGTCTCGCCGTCTACGAGGTAATGGTTGCGGCGTTCGGTCGAAAGAGTGAGCTCGACGAGGTCTTGGGTATCGGCGAAGGAAGCGGTCAGGGCCCAAGCCATCTCGGGCGTCGCACCCATGACCACGGCCGGAAGACCGGGAAGGGTAGCGCCGGTCACCGCGATGCCAGCTCCCTCGAGGTGCACAAGGTACATCGCACCAGGGGCACGATGAGCGAGATGAGGGTCCGCGACGAGCACCGGGTGCCCCGTCGTCGTTCTGGTGCCGTGCAGCGCCCACGCGCTTGAGCCACCAGGTGACGCGCGGTCATCGAGCAACGACCCGATCGTTGCCGATGAAGTGGCCCATGCAGTGGCATGGGAGACCGGCTCTTCTTCGACAAACGACGAGGGATGCGCCCCAGCCTGAGGGAGCGAGGGCAAGGATAGCCCGCGCGTCTTGCGCCGCTCATCGATGATGGCCGCCCCCTGCGCGGGCACGTCCCGCAGCAGCGCTCGTCGACGAGGGTCTCCTGGTGGCAAGCGTGCTGCAAGACGAGAACGGGCGAGCTCAGCACGAAAATCCAGAGCGGACTGAAACGCGTGTAAACGTGCAATGGCGAGGACGTCGCGCACCAGGAAAGTCGGTGTGTTGAGGCCGAGCAGCTGCATCTCGAGACCACGGCCGGCGTGAGAGGCGCCCTCGTTCAACCCTGCGACGTAGGACTCGAGGAGCGCTCGGGCACGTTCTGGCAACGCAGCTTCTTCGTCGTCAAGCCGATGGGTGAGCAGACGCAGGCGCCGGTCCTCTTCGACGAACCCGCGTCCGAACAGCTCACCGAGCCTGCCCGTAGCGGCATGCTGGGCTACGACGATCTGCATCAACCGATCGCGGGCGTGCAAGAAGCCGAGCCCATAGGCGAGGTCCTCTTCACCCTCGCCGTACAGGTGAGGCACACCATCGCCATCGAGGAGCACCTCCACCGCGGCAGTGGGGCCCTGTGTCCTCTTGGGTCTCCACGACAAGGTGCTCGTAGGATCGAGCACAGGTGGGCCGAAGGCGCGCCACGAGGAGCAACCGAGCAGAGCAGGCAGAACGAGCCACCCTAACCGCCTCAGCGCCCGCCCCGCCGTAACCCTCCGCCACGTGCTGAACCCTGGTGTGCGATTCATGAGCCCCCTCGCGCGCTGTGGCTCTCTCGAGTGCCCACGGTGCACCTCCGAGCCACTGCGGAGGCGGTGCCTCGAAGAGACCATGCACAGGAAAGGCCCGCGCTCATGTCGAGGTCATGGGGAGGGTGCCGGGCACCTCTCGTCGAAAGTCGGAGAGCAGCGACGCCGGGATGCGCCGCGGCCGCCCATGGGCTTTGTCGACGAAAACCCAGAGGGTACGGGCGTGGGCGAGTTCCTGTCCGTCACGCTGGCGAAAGATGCGCGTCTCCCGCCACGAGCTCGCGCCACGCCAGTCGACGATGAAGGTGCGCAGCTCGAGGGTATCTTCGAGCAGCGCTGGCCTCAGGTACTCCACCTCGTGCCTGCGCACGACGAAGACCGAGCCCACACGCTGGTAGGCTGCGAAGTCCCCCCCCACAGCGTCGCTGTGGGCCACGGCGATGTCCTGTACCCAGCGCAAGTACACGAGGTTGTTGACGTGGCCGAGAGCATCGATGTCGCCGGAACTCGGGGACAGCTGTTGCACGAAGATTGGGGATTCCATGAACGGGGCCTTGGCGCGTGTTTCCGAGGGAAGGTCAAGGTATAGACCAGGGACGCGTGCGGGTGAGGGGAGACTCTCGCGACGTTCGTACAAGGAGCGACAATGAAGACGCTGATTCGCCTCGTGGTGCTCGGGGCACTCGCGGCCGGGCTCGGCTACGGCTGGTTTCGCCAGAGCGTGCACTACGCGATCCTCGAGATCGGCCGCGCCGTCGACGAAGGCGATGTGAACGCGCTGGAACGACACATGGACCTCGCGTCGCTGAGCGGCAGTCTAGGCGAGCTGCTCGCGCAGACCGCCAAGGCAGAGGTGAGAGGCATCGCAGGCGACAACCTGCTTGGGGACCTGCTCGGGGGACTCGCGGGCGCGGTCGCGGGGGAGATCGCCGAGGCCGCGCAACCTGAGCTCGAGCTGCGGCTCCGACGACGTCTCGCCCAGGGGGAAGCGTTCCACTCTTTTGGTCCCTTCGTGCCAGCGCCCAGTTACGAAGCCATCGGACTCGTGCGCGAAGAAGCCCCCAGCAAGACCATCGTCACCATCGTTGGCACCTGCTTCGAGCAGCCGGCATCTGTGAACGTGGTGTTTGCGCGCACCCCTGGACCCTTTGGCCTCGATGTCCTGGGTTCTTGGCGGGCGGTAGCGCTCGAGCCTGGCTCGGTGGCGCTGCTCGCAGCGAGTTGTCAGAAGAAAGGCTGACCTGTGGCGCGCTAGAGCGCGGCGGGTTGGGGATCGGGGTGGTGGGCGCGAGCTTGTCTGCGCGCGGACTGCGAGGTGTCGGCTTGCTACGTGCGCTTTTTTTCTCGATTTTTCTGGGCCTACACGGCTATCTCGCGGCGCGCCTCGTCGGCCCCCTCGGCCTCGACGTTGTGCCGAAGACCTTGCTCTACGGCCTCTTCGCCGCCCTCGCCCTCCCCTACCCCATCGTGTTCCGGCTGCGGTTTCGTGGGGGAGCGCACGGGCCGTGGCTCGATCACATCATGCACGCCCTCTACGTGCAGATGGGGCTGACGGGGATGCTCTTTGCCCTCGTGGCGGCCCGTGACCTGCTGTGGCTTGTTGCGCTCCTCATCGACGTCGTGCTCGGCGCCCTCGAGCTCCCGCCTCTGCTCCCCACGGACCCAGAGGCGCGCCGGGGGGTGCTGGTCGACAGCAACATCGTCGTGCTCGTGCTGCTGGTGCTCGGGTCGGTGGTCGGCAGCCGCGAGGCGCGGCGGACACCGCGGGTGAAGCGCGTCACGGTCCCCATCGCCCACCTGCCGAGGGCCCTCGAGGGCTTTGCGATCGCGCACCTGACCGACCTTCATATCGGCCCGACCATCAAGCAGGCGTTCGTAAGGCGCGTGGTCGACGTGGTGAACGCACTGCAGGCGGACGCGGTGGCGCTGACGGGGGACATCGTCGACGCATCGCTGGCGGAGGCGCGCGACGACGCGGCCGCCCTCGGGGAGCTGCGCGCGCGGCACGGCGTGTTCTACGTGACGGGCAACCACGAATACTACCACGGGGCGGAGCCCTGGGTGTCGTTCCTCGTGGCGCAGGGGCTGCGCGTGCTGCTCAATGAGCATGACGTTCTCGAGCACGAGGGCGCACAGCTCGTCATGGCGGGGATCTGCGACTTTAGCGCCGGCTCCTTCGTACCGTCCCACCGGAGCGATCCCGTGAAGGCCCTCGCGGCAGCGCCCGCCGAGGCCCCGCGGGTCCTTCTCGCCCACCAGCCCCGCAGCGGCGCCCTGGTGGAGCAGGCGGGGCCCGTCTCTTTGATGCTCTCGGGCCACACCCACGGGGGACAGATGTGGCCCTGGAACCTCTTCGTCCCGTTGCAGCAGCCCCTTTTGGCGGGACTTCATCGCGCCTTCGGGACATGGGTCTACGTCAGCCGAGGCACGGGCTATTGGGGCCCCCCCTTTCGTCTGGGCGCGCCCTCAGAAGTGGCTCTCCTCACCCTGACCCGCGCCGCCTGACGTGGCCACAACGCCTCAGGGGCCCCCCTGGGACACGGCGCAGGGACCCGGCTCCAAGAGCTGGCCCCGCGCGCGCAACGCGAGACTGCTCGGTCCCGCGGGACCTTGGGCCTCTCCTGCCAGCCACCTGGGCGGCTTGGTGCGGACGCAGCGCCGCCGTACCCGCAGCCACACCTCGCTGCCGGGCGACGCCAACGTGAGCAGTTGCCGCTTGGCTCGCTCCAAAGCCAGCCGCAGCAGCTGGCTCGCCGACACAGCTTGCTCGCGGAACAGGCGCGCCTCCCCGGCAGCGAGCAGGTACACATCGACGCAGGTCTCGTAAGCCAGAAGACCTCGCTCTACCTCGTCGCGCAGGCGCACAAACACGGCCTCGTCTGAGTGCATGAGACGCCGCAGGCGGTAACGCATCCGCTCCACGACGTCGAGCTGCCCACCAGGAGCGAGGCGCGCCAGGGTCTTGCTGCAGCCGAGCTCTTCGAGGCGAGAGCTGGTCTCGTTGTAGAGGCTCTCGAGGGCATGATGCGCGAGCTGCCGAGCCCGCCGGGCAGGCTCTACCTCGTCGAGAGCAGCTTCGGCGCTGCGAAGGGCCTCTTCGACGAAATGCCCTTGGTCCTCGAGCTTGTGGGCGAGTGCGGTGGCGCCCAAAGAACGGGCCTCGGTGACGAGCACCGCGCAATGTTCGAGGGCAGATTCGACGTGACGCAAATGGGAATGCATAGGGGTTCTCCTGACCGCCGCAGAAAACCCACGAAACAAAGGACGTGCCAACCTCACCCCAGCCCCTATGGTGACCTTCGTGGTCGTCACGGAAAGGCGGGGGTTCAGCCTGGTACAATTCCGGTCCAGGCGGGCTCGAAGCCTTCAGCTTATGGGGGTGCCGAGGTTCATGGCCTGCTGTAAGAGCGCCACGAACTCTGCGCCGCTCGGCCGGAAGGTCCGCAGGTAGGCGTCACGAAAGGTGCGCAGCTCGTTGCCCAGCGTTGGCGTGCTGTCGTTGAGTCGTCCGGTCCACATCGCCCAAGCCGCGAAAGAACGTGCCGACACCGATACGTCGAGCAGCACCTCGAGAGCACCGGCGCGACGGTCTTGCGCGATGCACTGGAGCAGCGATGAGATATTGCCTGGAGGTCCTTCGATGGCCTGCACGAAGCGTCCACGATCGAAGAGCAAGGTACCCGTCACCTGACGTCCAGGATTGTTGCGCTGCGACTGCTCTTTGATGCAGCGCAGGTCTTCCGCAAGGGAGTCTCCGACGTAGGCGGCGGAGTACACCACAAGGCGAATCGGGTGGTCGGCGTCACTCGGCAGCGAGGACATGGTGACCTCCAACAACGGGCGAGCGCGTGGGTACGTCACGGAGTGCGTTGGTGCCGAGCGGCAAACGCAGGCGCCAACAAGTACCCTTCTGGAGCGCAGAGACGGCGGTGATCTCGCCGCCGAAACGCTCGGTGACCAGCTGGTGAACGATGTGCATGCCAAGACCGGTGCCGCCTTGGCCCTTCCTCGTCGAGTAGAAAGGCTCATACACCCGCGCGAGTACCTCTGGGTCCATGCCTGATCCGTGGTCCTCCACCTCCACATGGAGGTTGTCGACGTCAAGGCGAGCTCTCAGTGAAATGAGCCGCACTTCTGTGCCGGACCCAGGCTCTCCGTAGCCGTGACGACATGCGTTGACGACGAGGTTCGTGATCACTTGGTCGAGTTCACCTGCGGCGACGAGCAGGGGACGCTTTCCTTCTACCTCGACCGCCAACTTGCAGCGTTGCCGCTTGAGAAACGGAGACAGGGGGGTGGCGAGGCCGTTCAGGAACTCGGGGATGGTCACCGCGCGCGTCTCGAC